>CAYWOM010000020.1:0-11421 GCA_964459905.1 uncultured Polaribacter sp.
AGTTTAAATTTAATTAAAACACCTACTTTTATAGGTAAATTAGTAGGAATAAAAGGGCAGTATTTAATTTTTGAAGACGAAACCGTTTTTAACGTTAGAAGTAATGAAGGTTTGGTGGTTTCTTTAGAAATATAATAGGATGAAAAACAACATTTTAAAAGTTGCTTTAGCTCAAATTTCACCAGTTTGGTTAAATAAAGAAAAAACGATTCAAAAGATTGAAAAATCAATTAAAGATGCAGCAAAAGAAAATTGTGAGCTTATTGTTTTTGGTGAAGCATTGTTGCCAGGTTATCCTTTTTGGATTGGATTAACTAATGGAGCAGAATGGAATTCTAAAACTCAAAAAGAAATTCATGCACATTATATAAGAAATTCAATAACTATAGAAAAAGGCGAATTAGATTCCATTTGTAAATTAGCAAAAGAACATAATATTGCTATTTATCTAGGAATTATGGAACGTGCTCAAAATAGAGGCGGACACAGTATTTACGCTTCTTTGGTTTATATAAATGAAGAAGGAGACATTAAATCTGTGCATAGAAAATTGCAACCAACGTATGACGAACGTTTAACTTGGGCGCCAGGAGATGGAAATGGTTTGCAAGTGCATCCGCTAAAAGAATTTACCGTAGGTGGTTTAAATTGTTGGGAAAATTGGATGCCTTTACCAAGAACAGCTTTATATGGTTTGGGTGAAAATTTACATATTGCTGTTTGGCCAGGAAGCGATCATAATACTAAAGATATAACACGTTTTATTGCAAGAGAATCTCGTTCTTTTGTAATTTCTGTTTCTAGTTTAATGGCAAAATCAGATTTTCCTGAAGACATTATTCATTACGATAAAATTGTAAAAGATGCTCCAGATGTTTTAGCAAACGGAGGTTCTTGTATAGCTTCGCCAGATGGAGAATGGTTAGTAGCACCTGTTTTGCATAAAGAAGGTTTAATCATAGAAACATTAGATTTTAATAGGGTTTTAGAAGAAAGACAAAACTTTGATGTTGTTGGTCATTATTCGAGACCAGATGTAACGAAGTTACGTGTAAATAGAGAAAGACAAAGTACAGTTTCTTTTGAAGATTAGTATTTAAGCGGAATAATTATTTTATAGATGCAATTAATTTTTCTAAAATTTTTTCAACACCAAAATCATCATTAGAGGTGGTAGCATAATTTGCAATTTCTTTAATGTCTTTGTGTGCATTATTCATAGCAAAACTAAAGTCGGCTTCTTGTAGCATTTCTATATCATTATGGTAATCGCCAAAAACCATGGTTTCTTGTTTTGTAACGTTTAAAATTTTCTGAACCTCTCTTAAGGCATTTCCTTTATTAGCTTTTTCATGAGAAATATCTAGCCAATTTTTCCCAGAAACCTTTAATAAATACTGTTCTTTTAAATGTTTTAATGCAGGATAAATAAATGTTTCAGAAGAATTAAAATGATGCACAGCAATCTTTAAAATAGGTGTAGTTTTTGCAATTTCTATTAAATCGTTTACAGTTTGAAAGCTGTAGTAATATTCTTGAAACAAAGATGTAAAGGTAGCATCTGTACTTTCTATAAATGCAGTGTTTTTAGAACAGAGCACAATATTTGCCCCTTTTATATTTCTTAAAATAGGTATAATGTCAATTATTTTTTGAGAATTTAAAGAAGTTAAAAGCAATACATCGTTGTTTCTTTTGGCAATTGCACCATTTTCTGCAATTACAAAAATATCATTTTTTATAGGCGCTAACTTATCTACAATACTGTTGTACTGTCTTCCGCTTGCGGCACAAAAATGAATATTTTGTTCTTGTAATTTTGCAAATATTTTAAAAAATTGATTGCTAACTTTATTATTAGAATTTAACAAAGTTCCATCCATATCAGAAACTACTAGTTTTACTTTTGATAAATTCATAGAATAGTTTTGTATCGGCTAAAAGCTATAATTTTTTTGTTGAATTACGAACTACCAAATCGGTTTTAACAATAATTGTTTGTGGTGTTTTTTCAATATCAGATTTATCTTCTAATCTGTCAATTAACAATTTTGCTGCGTTTTCTCCCATAATTTCTCCATGTTGGCTAACTGTTGTTAATTTAGGACTAGAATGTCTTGCTAAAATTCCGTTAGAAAAAGAAATTACAGAAAAATTTTCAGGAATTTTATGGCCTAATTTTATGGCTACTTTCATGGCTGCAATTGCAGAAGATTCATCTGTAGCAATAACACTGTCTATGGTGTTACTTTTAAAAATTGGTTCTAGAATACTTTCATAATTTTTATAATCATCATCAATATTAATAATTAAATTTTTATGAACACTAATGTTATGGTCTTCTAAACCTTTTAAATACCCAGAATTTCTGCGTTTTCCAATTTCTAAATTGCTAATGGTAGATATAAAAGCAATATTTTTAAATCCTGTTTTTACCAAATGTTTAACGGTACTTCGGGCGCTATCAAAATTATCTGTAACCACTTTGTCGCAGGTAATGTTTTCTGCAACTCTGTCGAACATAACAATGGGAGTACCATCATTTATAGTTTCTTGAAAGTGTTTAAAATCGTTCTTTAAAACGGTTTCCTCTGCCAGTGATAAAATAAAACCATCTATACTTCCGTTAGAAAGCATTTCTATAGTTTCTACTTCTTTTTCGAATGATTCATTAGAAATACATGAAATAATTTTATAACCTCTTTCATTTGCTTCTTTTTCTACGCCGTTAAAAACTTGTGCAAAAAAGTAATTTAACATATTAGGAATAATGATTCCAATTGTTTTTGTTTTTCTATTTTTTAAGCTTAAGGCGTTAAAATTTGGCTTGTAATTATTTTCTTTAGCGTATTTCTGAATTTTTTCTTTGGTACTTACACTTATTTCATAGCTGTCATTTAAGGCTTTAGATACCGTAGATATAGAAACTTTAAATTCTTTAGCAATGTCTTTTATGGTAAGTCTTTTCATCTGTAGTTCTTATTTTTTTTTTCTGTCTAATAAAACTTCTATAAAGCTATTTTTTAAAATAGCGCGTTTTTTATGCTAGTTTCATGCAAAAAGGATAAGCGCCGTAAAATACAAAAATCTACCAACATAAAGATTGAAAGATGCTATTTTACTTTCTGAAAGTGTTTTTTGTTGTTTTTTAATTCGTAAAGTAAGAACACAAAAAGAAGGGTATACTCTATACTAACAAACCATAAATTTTCTTTCCAAGGCATATTCGAGTATGCTTGGTAACTTAAAATAATAACAAAACTCCAAACAATTGGAAAACGATATTTTGTAAAAACACATAAAATTAAAGGTGTTGCAATATACCAAGGGTGTACTGTTGTTGCTGTAAAATAATAGAAGCTAATACTAAATAAAAATGCCGTAATTAATTTAATTAAAGTATTGTTTTTTCTAATAAAAGTGAGTGTTAACAAAAACAGCATTGTTAAGATTGGTGTAATTTTCCCGATGATTGCAATTTCATTATAACCTCTAAAAAGATAGCCAACCTCTCTAAAAATATAATAAAAACTTGCATTAAATTCGAAGTTTTTAAACCACAAACCAACCGAATTAGAATAGTTTGCAATAAATTCTGATGAATAAAAAGGCAGAAAAAAAATAATTACGGTTGATACAACCAATGTGTAAAAAGTTAATAATTCTGTTATTCCTGCGAAGGAAGGTATTCGTTTTTTACTTCTTTTATTGCGTTTTACAAAACATTGAAAAAACAAAGGTAAAAATAATAAAGGAATTAATTTTACTGAAATGGAACAAGCAAATAATATTGCTGCCCAAATCCATTTTTGTTGGTGTAATTTGTAAAAACTCCATATTAAGAAAAATAACATTACAGGTTCAAAATGAAGGTTTCCTGTCATTTCTATAATTATAAACGGATTTAAAACATACCAAAAAATATTTTTAATGGGTAAGTTTAATCGCTCTAATAACTTTTTTCCAAAATATAGAATTCCAATATCTGCCAAAATAATTAGTATTCTTAAAGCCACAACCGAACCCAAAATGCTTTTACCTGCAAAAATTGCAGCTATAAAAAAACAAAACTGATTTATGGGTGGGTAATTTGTATAATGGCTTCCGTTCATTTGGCCCATTCCGTTATACAAAGTAGAAGTTTCAAAAACGGGTTGTAATTCTTGTATAATAAACGTTTCTGGTAAATATAAATACGGATTTAATCCTTCTACAATCATGCGTCCATCCCAAATAAATCGATAAAAATCTTGGGATAAATTAGGAATTGAAAATAAGAAAATAAGCCTAAAAAGTAGTGTTAAGCCAACTAAAGTAGAATATTTAATAGTATTGCTTTTTATCAACAAATAAAAACAACCAAACAAACTAAACCATAAAAACACAATTTTATAAAACTCAGTTCTTTCTAAAAAATAAGCAAAAATTAAGTACAGAATTGTACTTAATGAAATTATTAAAACGTCTTTATATTTCTTTAAAAAAGACATTAGGCTTTAGAAAATATCGACTTAAAAAAAACGTAACTAAAACCAATAAAAAGCATTAGATGAAAAGGGAACAGTCCAAAATCTCCACCTTGGTTTCCAACAATAAAAGCGCTGTACATGCCAAAAACAAAATAAATAGCCAACAAGCCTTCTAGAATAACATGTAAAGAAGGTTTTTTTGTAATATATTTATTGTTTTTCCAACCATCTTCTAAGGTTTTTATATTAAATTTTGGAGTTCTTATAAATTCGCTTTTTTTACCAAAATGGCCTTCTAAAACGGCAATAGTATTGTGTAAAGAAAAACCCATTGCAATTGAAAAAAAAGTAAAAAAAGCACCGATGTATTTAAAGAAATTTTTAATACCACCGCCATAAATATTTTTAAACATAAACCAATAACAGATAAAAAATATAACAGAACTAATAACAAAAAAACTCATTACATAAAAGTAATTTCTTAAATGAGCATAATCGTTTTTTATATACAACATTGGGATACTTAATAAGGCAACTAAAAAAATACATGTAAACATAGAGCTGTTTAACAAGTGTAATAAACTATGAATTTTAGTTTTAAACGAAACGTTTTTACTAATAATAATACGTTTCATCATTTTTTGAAAATTCTCTGCACCACCTTTGTTCCATCTAAATTGTTGCGATCTTGCTGCACTAATAACTACTGGTAATTCTGCAGGAGTTTCTACATGTTCTAAATATTTAAATTTCCAATTTTTTAATTGCGCCCTGTAACTTAAATCTAAGTCTTCTGTAAGAGTATCTCCTTCCCAATTACCAGCGTCGTAAATACATTCTTTACGCCAAACACCAGCGGTTCCGTTAAAATTTATAAAATGCCCTTTGCTATTCCTACCAACTTGTTCTAATGTAAAATGGGCATCTAAAGCAAAAGCTTGAATTTTTGTAAGTGTAGAATAATTTCTATTGATATGACCCCAGCGTGTTTGAACAACACCAATTTTTGCGTCTTTAAAATACGGAATTGTTTTGTACAACCAATCTGATTGTGGCAAAAAATCGGCATCAAAAATGGCAATAAACTCTCCTTTTGCAATTTTTAAACCTTCTTTTAATGCACCTGCTTTAAAACCTTGTCTGTTGGTTCTGCAAATATGGGTAATGTCTAATCCTGTTTTTTGAAGATCTTTAACGTGTTTTGCTGTTTGTTCTAAAGATTCATCTGTAGAATCGTCTAAAACCTGAATTTCTAATTTTTTTCTTGGATACTCTAGTTTTGCTATATTTTTAAGCAATCGATCCATTACATATAATTCGTTATAAACTGGTAATTGAATGGTTATAAACGGAATTTCATCAGCATTATTAAAATTAAATTTTGCAGAGGTATCTACCTGTTTTTTTTGTTGTATATAATTTATTAATAGGTTTAGTTGCGCTAATGCATACATAAAAATAAGCAATAACGAAATTGAATAGATGACGATGATAATATATGCTACAACCATTTATTTAAAACTATATTTAAAAATCCAACCTAAAATTTTAACTCCGGCTAAAATACTACCTTTTACGGTACCAGAAACTTTAGAAACACCAATTCTATTTCTATATTTTACCGGAATTTCTACATAACTTATTTTTTGTTTTAGCACCTTTAATTGCATCTCTACAGTCCAACCATAGGTTTTGTCTTGCATGTTTAAAGCAATTAACGTATTATATTTTATGGCTCTAAAGGGACCTAAATCTGTATATTTTGCTCCAAAAAATAAGGTCATTAAAAGCGTAGCTAACCAATTACCAAATATTTGTTGTGGTGTCATAGCACCATTTTCACGAAGTTCTTTTACACGTGCACCAATTACAAAATCTATGTTATTGTTTAAAATAGGCGCAATAATTTCTGTAAGTTGCTCTGGGTAATCAGAATAATCTCCATCTAAAAAAACAACAATTTCTGGTTTTATTTTTTGTTTGGCAATATATTCCATACCTTTTAAACAAGCATAACCATAACCTTTTTTGTCTTCTGATAATACCGTTGCACCTGCATTTTTTGCATTTGTTTCTGTGTTATCTGTAGAATTGTTGCTAATAACAATTACTTCAGTTACAATTTTAGGAATGTTATTAATAACATTTGCAATAGCTTCTTGCTCGTTATAAGCAGGTATAATAACTTTTATAATAGGGTTCATTGTCTTAATTCATTTAGATTGTTTTCATCTTTAAAAGATAAAAAATCTGTCCATTCTTTGAGTTTTTTTCCGTTTTTGTATTTAGACGCTTTTACTAATTTTTGTTCTTTATAGAGCAAACAATAGCCATTTTTTTGATTGTTTTTTAACTGACATTTATGGTTTATGTTACCATTGCTATCATAAAATAACCACCAATTATTTTTAGTACCATTTTTATAATGACCTTCTTTTTTTTTTGATGAATTTCCGCTGTAAAAATACCAATATTTGTCTTCTAAATTGTGTTTAAAAGCTCCTTCTTTTTGGAGGTTTCCGTTTTTGTAATAAAATTTCCAATAGGCTGTTTTTTTGCCATTTAAAATCCAGCCTTCTTCTTTTATTTGTCCGTTTTTATAAAATTCTTTTTTATATTTTTTTTGCGAAAAAGCGCTGAAACTCATCAATATTAAAAAAGAAAATAATATAAAATTTTTCATGAGTAGTTATATGCTTCTATACGCTTAGCAAGACCTTTGTTTATTTAGTTTATTTTTTTTTTAATTGCAAACTGTTGCTATTAAATGTAACTGTTTACCTATTTTTTGTTTACAAGTTCCATTAAATCAACATCATTTCCTAACAAAACATCTGTAGGATTAATTCGGCCTTCTTCTGGTCCGTTTTCTAATTTTAAAACCCCTCTTGGACAAACGGCAGAACAAATTCCGCAACCCACACAGCTAGAACGAACAATGTTTTCTCCTTTTTGTGCGTATGCTCTAACATCTATTCCTTGCTCGCAATAGGTAGAGCAGTTTCCACAAGAAATACATTGTCCGCCATTTGTGGTAATTCTAAATCTTGATTTAAAACGTTGAATAAAACCTAAATAAGCTGCTAATGGGCACCCAAATCTGCACCAAACTCGGTTACCAAAAATTGGATAAAAACCAGTGCCAATTACACCAGCAAATATAGAACCTATTAAAAAGCCATAAATATCTTGAATGGTTTGTGTTTTAATGCCTAATACTTGGTCTGCGCCATAAATAAAAGTGTACAACGCAAAACTTGTCATTACCAAAACAAAAATTAAAACAGAATGAATTACAATACGTTCTACACGCCAAGAAAGTAATGTTTTACTTGAGTTTTGTCTGTATGGGTCTCCAAGTGTTTCTGCTAGTCCGCCACAACCACAAACCCAAGAACAATACCATCTCTTCCCAAAAAAATAAACCATTACGGGTACAACTACTATTGTTAAAACAATGCCCCAAACTAAAATAAATAACCCAAAAGTACCATTGGCAAGTAATTCATCTAAATTCCATTTAAAGAAAAAATCATAATCTAGTGGAAACGCATTTTTAAAATCGTACCAAGGTTTGTTAAAACGCACTAATATTTCTGGAATTAAAAAAGCAAAAACAATTTGAAAAAATAATACGGATGTTGTTCTTAATATTTGATATTTATTGTTTCGGTATTTGATGTACATTCTAACAGCCATAACCGTCATAACAGTGCAATATAAAAAGCCATATAAAAACCACTGACTTGCTTGGTTTCCGCTAATAGCCTTACTAATTGGGTCTACTAAATACACCCAGTTTACAATTAAATCTGGATAAAAATAAAGTAAGATGTAAAATGTTACCAAAAACACAAATGCAAACCAACCAATCCAACCTCTATTTGTTGCTGCATTTAGAAATATACCATCATTTTTTATTCCTGGAGGTCCTAAGAGAACAACGTTTGGTACAATGTACATTAAAGCACCCAAAATTCCCAAACCAAAAGTTAGTAACCAAGCTAAACCTTGGTTTTCAGGTACAAAACCTTTACCTGCTTTTTTAGCAAGCTCGAAACTTAAAGCATGTGGTTTACCAAATATTTTATATTGATATTGCGCCCCTTTTTTGTCCCAGTTTTTTTCTGAATTGTATTTTGAAATTAAATTATCATAATAGATGTTTGAAGTTTCATAGGCATGTATAACACCACTTGAAAAAGCGAATATGTTTAAATCCTTATTTGTAACAACTGCTTTTTCTAACTCTTTTTTAATGATTTTACTCTTATATCCTTTTTCTTTTATAAAAGAATCTAATTCTGATTGTGATAAACTAAAAGAGCCTGTAAAAATGGATATTATAAAAATTGATAACCCAAGTAAAAAAATGATTAATCCGGATTTTTGTATTAATTTCAAAATAATGTTTTTATGTTATAAATTAAGTTTTAGACATTTTAGTATTAATTGCCTGTTAGTGGCTTTTACTAAAAATTCTTTTCCAACTTTTCCTTTTTAAGTTAATATTTGTTCCGTTTTCTTTATTGAATTTTGCAACAATTTCTGCTTCGTGTAATTTGTAAAATTCAGGATCAAAATTTGCATCTGCTAAATGTTCTAAAACAAATTCTACGGATTTTTTATTGGTTAGCCAAGTATTAAAAACTTCATGACGCATTCGAATTCCAAAGGTATTTATGCCTAAGAAAAGATGAGAATTTTTATCATAAGAAATAGTAATACATTTATTTTCTGTTGCATGTTGCCATTGGTAATACTTTTCGTTTTCTTGCTTATTTTTTTCACTAAAAACCCAACCATAGGTTTGGTATTCGATGTCTAAAAACTTTGCAGAGTTAAACCAATGCCCTGGTTTGTATGCTGTTTTTTTATTGTAAATAGTTTGTGCCAATGTTTCGCCCATCATTCGCCCCGTATACCAAACAGCTTCTATATTTCTTCTTTGCCCAATGGCGTGGTGCTGTTCTGCGCAATCTCCAATGGCATAAATATCTTTAATGTTGGTTTCTAAAAATTCATTTACTTTAATACCGCGTCCTGTTTCAATTTTAGACTCTTTTATAAAATCGATGTTCGGAGTTACACCAGCTGTTAAGCCAACTACGTTACAGAGAATTTCTTCGCCAGTTTCTTCAATAATTACAGATGAAACTTGCCCGTTTTTATCAGATTTAATTTCTTTTAAATTAGTACTTAATCTTAAATCTATATGATGTTTCTTAATGTGCTTATTAATCATTGCAGATTCTTGGGCAGGTAAAACGCCGTTCCAAAAACTAGATTCGCGTACTAAAAAAGTAACAGGTATGTTCCTACTTCGTAACATTTCTGCAAGCTCTATTCCTATTAAGCCACCACCAACAATTACAGCTCTTTTACAGGTTTTGTTATCTGGGGCATATTTTTCTAATTTTTCTAAATCTTGTTTATGATACATGCCCATAACGCCTTTTAAATCTTGCCCTGGCCAGCCAAATTTATTCGGTTTAGAGCCTGTAGCAATAATTAGTTTGTCGTAATTTAACTCGGTTCCGTTAGCAAAATTTAAAGTTTTATCATCAGTATTAATTTTAGTAACAACACCTTGTTTTAACTCAATCTTATTTTTCTCCCAAAACCAATTTTCATAAGGCTGTGTGTGCTCAAACTTTAAATGCCCCATATACACATACATGAGTGCTGTTCTAGAAAAAAAATATTTGTTTTCTGCAGAAACAATGGTAATTTTTTTGTCAGAATTTTTTCTGATGTGTCTTGCTGCTGTAACGCCAGAAATTCCGTTACCGATAATAACAATGTGTTCCATAGTTGCTTGATTGGTGTTTTTTTGTCGCAGTTAAAGTTAAGACCTTAAAAATAAACAAGACTTCATTTTAGTTTAGAATGATTATAAATAAATTTTACCTTAAAATTATTGTAAGTTCGGTTGTATACTTATGACTGATATATAAAATTTTATTTAAAAAAAAGCCAACTAAATAATGAAAAAAATAATATCAAAATTAATTTTTACAGCAATATTAATTCTTAGTTTTAACTCTTTTGCACAAGAAGAAAATGAGGATAGTAAAAGTAATATTCAAACCTATACACCCTCTAAATTATTAAATAAAGGCCAGTGGGATGTTAAGTTTTTTAATAGTTTATATATACAAACTAAACAAACAGGTGCTAACAATAGTACTTCATCTAAAATAGATAGAGAAAATTTTTTTACATCTACTGTTGAGGTTTTTACAGGTGTTTCTAAAAACAATAGGATAAATGTAGGCGCAATTGTAGAATATCGTTCAAATTCTTTTGATAGAAGTTCTGTTTCTTTACCCGATCTTAAAAGAAATGGGTTGTCTTCTATAGCGCCGTCTTTAAAAATTCAGCCATTTAAAAATGTTTCAAACTTTTCTTTTCAAACAGCTTTACATATTCCGTTGTTAGAAAAAGGAGATGATAATGATTTAGATAAAGTGTTTTTAGATCAATCTGCATGGTCTTTTCAAAACAGATTTTTTTATGATTATACTTTTCCAAGTGGAGATTGGCAAATATTTACAGAATTAAATACAGAATATGGTTTTGGAGATGATACAAGTTTTGCAAATAACACTATTTTACTAGTTCCAGGAGCTTTTTTAAGTTATTTTCCTTCAAATAAACTAACAATTCTGTCTTTTATTCAGCATTCACAGAGATATGGAGATTTTGAACAAAATAATACCTCTTTAGGTTTAGGAAGTAAACTTCAATTAACAGATAGTTTAAATCTAGAGGCTTTGTATAGTAATATTGTTAGAGGATATAATTTTCAAGGTTTAGGACATTCATTTAGCATAGGTTTAAGAGCATTATTTTAGTAAAAAGTATTATTATTATGTGATATATGAATACAACAAATCTCATTTTTTTATTGTTTATATTTATTAAAATATTTTGTATTAGTCATAATAAA
>CAYWOM010000021.1:0-11389 GCA_964459905.1 uncultured Polaribacter sp.
TAATAAAGAAAACCCTGTAAATACATTTGATACAAAAAATCCTATTGAACGAATTGATTATGTTTTTTACACCAATAATTCAATAGAATACGTTTCCGGCAAAGTGTTAACTGCATTTGAACAGGCTTCGGATCATTTACCCGTTTTTATGAAATTTAAATTAAAGTAAATCTTATTAGTTTTTTTTACCTTTTAAAGGCGTGTTCATCCAGTACTTATTTTCTAATTTTAAGGGCGTTATTTTAGATTTTGATAAAGGTAAACTCTTGTTTATAAATTCTTTTCGAATGGGTAACCTTTTATTTTCGAAAGTTTCTTGTACAAAAAACTCTCTATACTGATTCATTTTTATACTGGCTCTTTTATTAATTTCATAACCATTTAAATCTTTAATGTTGGCAATTTCAAATGTAAAATAAGCACTGTAATTTGGGTTATTCCTTTCTTTTTTATAAGCTATTTGATCAATCGATTTTTTATCGATGTAAACCGTAACAGTTCTGTTGTCTGTTACAAAAGAACTTACATCTAGTATTCTTAATTTTTTATTTTTATAATAAATTTTAAAATTCCGGCGAAGAGGTTCTAAACTAGCCAGCGCTATTTGTCTATTAAAAGAAATTTTAAAAGCATTTTGTTTTGCGTTAAAAACAGTTTTATCAATTTTAAAATAATTACCATTTGTAGCTTCAAAATAATTATTAAAAGTGATGTAATTTAAATACATTTTATCCTTTTTTGGCCTATACTCAATGGTAACTGTGTATTGAGGGGTTTTTTTAAATTGGTAATACAAGTTGTAGTTAAATTTATGAATGGCAAATTCTTGTTTAGAAATATAAATTGTTCCGTAAGCAGCATATTTATAACTAGTTTTTTTATTAATTGAAGAAAAAGT
Organism: uncultured Polaribacter sp.; assembly: GCA_964459905.1. GTDB lineage: Bacteria > Bacteroidota > Bacteroidia > Flavobacteriales > Flavobacteriaceae > Polaribacter. The sequence continues at coordinate 899 of CAYWOM010000021.1, forward strand.
TATTTCATAAAGCGGAATTGTATCAGAAAAAATAATTCTTTTTACGTTAAAGTTATGATTGCGCAAAAAGTCTTTTTGTAAAATATTTGTAAAAGAAAAAGACATTTTATTATAGTTGCGTATGGCATTTGTAAGGTCTAAAATATTTAATTCATTTCCTCCTAAAGGAGTAATATATACACTTTCAGAATATTTTTTACTTTTATTGTCATACGGAATCGTTAATGTAGTGTCTTGCTTAAAACCTTTATTAATTTTATAATTATAAAGAAGCGATTGGTTTTTTCTACTCTTTAATTTATCACTATTAAAACCATCATCAAAAGACTCTATAATAGCTTCATGCACATTTATATATTTTATAATCGTTTTACTTTGCAGTGTTTTTTGGTATGAGTCTCCAACAGGTTGTTGGTAATCTCTGTAATAACCAATATAAGAATGTGCGGTTGTTGGGTGGTTTTCAAGGATGTTTTCAATAGCATTTCTAACAATTTTTTTAGCTAAAAGCAGCTTTTTTTTCTTTTTTGAAGTTTTAATGATTACTTCTTTTAAGGCGTTGTTTGAAATGGATAAGTAAATGATATTTATACTTTTTTCTTTTAAATTAGATAATTTTACTTCTTTAGTTTTATAGCCAATTGAAGATATTTTTATAATTCCTGTTTTTTTGTATTTCAACGGAATTTCAAATTTTCCATTAATATCTGCATGCGTTCCTCTATTTATATTTTTAAGCATTACAGTTGCATACAAAACTGGTTTTTTTGTAGAAATTTCTAAAACTTTACAGGTAATTTTTTTTTGAGAAAAAGAACAAATAGTATTAACTAGTAAAAAAAGCAACCCAATTTTCTTCAAAATATAAATTTTTAGAGATTTTAATACCTAAAAACCACGTCATTTAGAGACGTGGTTTAAAAAATAGTAATAATAAATAGTATTATTTAGGATTTAAAATATTGTTAATTCTATCTACAACATCTTGTAAATGATAGCGTCTTAAAGTACTTCCTTTATAAGAAGCCGCTTTTGCATCACGTTTAATACGTTTTAACTCTCCTCTTACAACAGATTTAATGTCAGATTGATTTATATTTACACCCGACCTTTTTCTATAACCTCTATTAGTGCCTCTTTGGTCTTTTGCCTCGTTTAAAAGATAATTTAAGCGATCTAAATGTGCTCTTTGTAAATTTCTTCTGTAGGTATCTATAGCACTACCAGAGTAAATTTCGCTCCAAACACCATTGCGTACATCACTCATCATACTAATTAAAGCGTATGCATTAGTGTTGTTCATGGTTTCATTTTCAATCATTCTAGCCATTCTACCGGCATCTAAAATGTTATTTAAAGTTGTTGCTTGTAAACTACGCACTCTTTCTACAGCGCCAGAAAACTCAATTTTGCTAAAAATATTTTTATCTAACATCCAACTTGGTGTTTTAAATAATTCATCAACCACAAACTTTAAAGCTTCTTTTTGAGTTTCTTTAGTTACATGTGTGTAAACTGCGCCTTCTTGGTCTGTTGTTTTGTAATATTCATAAACCCCGCCAATATTTGCGGTAACATGGCCCATATATCTATTAAACTGACTTAGAGCTTGCTCGTACATGGTTTGTAACTCGCTGTAATTTTCTCCTTTTTCAGAAGTCCATTCTTCTAATCTAGGTACAATTCTTTTTAAATTTTTAATTCCGTACATAGAAGCTTTCATGGCATTATCGCCTAGGTCTTCTGTTTGCGAACTTGGGTCTACTACACCACTTGCTTGTTGGTGCCCAAACCTATACATTGGGTCTCCAGCATGCGCTATAATCCAAGTATCTAGGGTTTCTTTTTCTGCTTTTGCAGTTGTATTTAAAATAGGTTTGTAACCCCAAGCAATTGCATACTTGTCGTATATACCAATATTTGGCATTAATGCAACACCTTTGTCTTCGGGTTGTGCAACATAATTAAAACGGGCATAATCCATTATAGACGGTGCTGTTCCAAATTTTTGAGTAAAACTTGCTGAGCGTAAAGAATCTACAGGATAGGCAACAGAACTCCCCATATTATGTGGTAAACCTAATGTATGTCCCACTTCGTGTGAAGAAACAAATTGTACTAAACGCCCCATAACTTCAGTTTTAAAAGCGTTTTTACGAGCATCAGGGTTAATGGCTGCAGTTTGAATAAAAAACCAGTTGTGTAATAAAGTCATTACATTATGATACCAATTAATATCCGATTCTAAAATTTCTCCAGAACGTGGGTCACTAACATGAGGACCATTTGCATTTGGTATAGGTGATGCTAAATATCTAACCACCGAATACCGAACATCTTCTGGAGACCAATCTGGGTCTTCTTCTTTTGTTGGAGGATCTTTTGCAATAATTGCATTTTTAAATCCGGCTGTTTCAAAAGCAACTTGCCAATCGTTAATACCTTGTTTAATATAAGGAACCCATTCTTTTGGAGTGGCTCTATCTATATAGTAAACAATTTGTTTTTTAGGTTCAACGAGTTCTCCGTTTTTAAACTTCTTAATATCTTCTTCTTTTACCTCTAATCTCCATCGATCTAAATAGGTAACCGTTTTACTTTTTTGTGCATCAAGTCCGTAATCTATTTGTCCACGAGCAAACCAGCCAACACGGTCATCAAAATATCTACGTTTCATAGGTGTTTTGGGTAATAAAATCATAGAGTTACTCATTTCAACAGAAATAGAACCAACAGCACTATTAGAAGGTGCTTTATTTGCTAAATAAGTTTTTACATGACGTATTTCTATGTTTTTTGGGTAACTACTAATTCGGTCTATATAAGAACGGTCTTTATCTATTCTTGTAATTTGATAGCTCTTTCTTCTTCTGCTAGGAAAACCCAAAGGTTTTATATCTGTGGCAAATAAGGCGGTAGCATCTATAACGGTTGCTGTAGAATCTTTACTAAATGCTTTTATAGGAAATGAAAACAAAATAGGTTCTAAATTAGAATTTACAACAGCTTCATGAACAGGCAAAATAGTGTCTGCAACAACATCATAAGAAACAATACGTAACAAAATACGTTTCTTTTTCTTTTCCCAACGTAATACTTGTGTGTTTGTTTTTCCGCCACCAAAACCAATTCCGTTTGCAGTTTTAGCAATTCGGGTAACCATTAACATTTCTCTTGTAAGTAAAGAATCTGGTATTTCGAATAAATAAGAAGCGTCTTTTGTATGCACTTTAAATAAGCCATTATCGGTTATGTGCTCTTTGGTAACCACTTTTTCATACGGCTGAATAGCATCTTTTTTTGGTTTACTTGCAGGTTTTTTAGCGGCTGTATTTTTGTTGTTTTTGTTGTTTTTTTTCTTTCTACGTTGTGCGTCTGCATCCATAGAAAAGCCAAAAACAAAGACAATTAAAAGTAGTTGCCAAAATATTTTTTTTGTCTTCATAAAAGTTAGGTTTGTATATTTTTCGAAGTTACGTAAACATTAAAAAATGGTTTCATAAATATTTGTTAAAGAGGTGTATAACAAAAAGCCTTTAAAATTAATTTTAAAGGCTTTTTGTTAGGATATGTATTTAAAGGTTTTTATAATTTAAAAGCTTCTTTTACAATAGCTACATAATCTAATTTTTCCCAGGTAAATGTTTCTACTTCTTGTGAAATAGTTTCTCCCATTGGGTTTGTAAATGTAACGGTTTTAATTTCTGAAGCTCTTCCCATGTGGCCATAAGCAGCAGTTTCAGAATAAATTGGCGTTCTTAATTTTAAACGTTGCTCTATAAAATACGGACGCATATCAAAAATTGTTTCTACAATTTTACTAATTTCTCCATCGGTTAAATTTACAGTAGCAGTGCCATAGGTTTCTACATTTATACTGGTAGGTTTTGCAACCCCAATTGCATAAGAAACTTGTACTAAAACTTCTTTACAAAGCCCTGCAGCTACCAAATTTTTTGCAATATGCCTGGTTGCGTACGCACCAGATCTATCTACTTTACTTGGGTCTTTTCCAGAAAAAGCACCACCACCATGTGCACCTTTTCCGCCATAGGTATCTACAATAATTTTACGTCCTGTTAAACCCGTATCTCCATGAGGTCCGCCAATAACAAAAGTTCCGGTAGGGTTAATGTGATAGGTAATATGGTCTGTAAATAATTGCTGAATGTGCGTTGGTAATTTTGCAACCACTCTTGGAATTAAAATTTTAACAATATCTTTTTTAATTTTTGATAACATTATTTCATCCGATGTATCAAAATCATCATGCTGTGTAGATACTACAATGGCATCTATTCTTTGTGGAATATTATCATCTGAATACTCAATAGTAACCTGAGATTTTGCATCGGGTCTTAAATACGGAATTTCTTTACTTTCTCTTCTTAACGCAGCCAATTCTATTAACAATCTATGCGAAAGTTCTAAAGCCAAAGGCATGTAGTTTTCTGTTTCATTTGTGGCATAACCAAACATCATTCCTTGGTCTCCGGCACCTTGTTCTTCGGGGTTTTTCTTATCTACACCTTGGTTAATATCTGGCGATTGCTCATGAATAGCAGAAAAAACGCCACATGAGTTACCATCAAACATATACTCGCTTTTGGTGTACCCAATTTTGTTAATTACATCTCTAGCAATTTTTTGAACATCTAAATAAGTTTTAGATTTTACTTCTCCAGCCAAAACAACTTGCCCTGTGGTTACTAACGTTTCACAAGCAACTTTACTTGTAGGATCAAAAGCTAAAAAATTATCAATTAAAGCATCAGAAATTTGATCTGCAACTTTGTCTGGGTGTCCTTCAGAAACACTTTCTGAAGTGAATAAATACGACATAAATATCTTTTTTATATTAAAAAATGAGTCCTCAATTTAATAAAATTAAGAGCTCTTTAAAACATACTCTTTCCATGAAAATAGAAATGATTAAAAATAAAAATAGATTGCAATGTGGCTAAAAGAAGTAGATAATTACTGCTTTAGCATTTTGTTTTGTTACGCTTGTTTCGGTATTTATTGAAATAGTGTAACAAAGAGGTTGCAATCAGTTCAAATTTTTCCTCTTAATTTTGGGCAAAGTTACAGTATTAATCTAAATATTATTGATTTTTGACTAAAATTATTGATACTTTAAAATTGAGCTATTAATTTTATGAAAATCACAAATGTTTAAAATAAAAGAACATTTGTTAGGTTATTAATTTTTTCTGAGCATATATTTGCATTCACAAAGTTCAATAACTTATTGAAATGTTATCAAGAAAGGTGGAGGGATTAGACCCTGTGAAACCTTAGCAACCCTTTAGAAATAAAGAAGGTGCTAAATTCTACTCAATTATTTTATAATTGGATAGATAACAAAACAGAATTTTCATTCCTTGAAAAATTCTATTTTCTTAATAACATTTTTCTAGTAAGTACATCAATAAAAATTGATGCATTTGGCTTAATTATTAACTCAAAAAAAAACAGAAAAATGAGTACACACAAATTAGCAACCAATGCGTTGCATGCAGGACACGATGTTTCACAAAACGGAGGAACAAGAGCAGTGCCAATTTACCAAACAACGGCTTATGTTTTTAACAACTCAGAACATGCTGCAAATCTTTTTTCATTAAAAGAATTAGGGTTTATTTACACCCGTTTAAACAACCCAACAAACCAAATTTTGCAAGATCGTTTGGCCGCGGTAGAAGGCGGAATCGGAGCCGTAGTTTTTGCTTCTGGAACTGCAGCAATTTCAACCGGATTATTAACGCTTTTAAAAGCAGGAGATCACATTGTTGCTTCTAGTAGTTTGTACGGCGGAACGTATAATTTGTTGAGCGTAACTTTACCAAGATTCGGAATTACAACTACGTTTGTAGATGCTTCTAATCCAGACAATTTTGAAGCAGCAGTTAAAGAAAATACAAGAGCATTTTTTGTAGAATCTTTAGGAAACCCAAAATTAGACGTGTTAGATTTAGAAGCTATTTCTGCACATGCTAAAATAGCAGAAGTTCCTTTTATTGTTGATAATACAGTGGCTACACCCGTTTTGTTAAATCCAATTAAACATGGCGCAGATATTGTAATTCACTCATTAACAAAATATATTGGAGGTCAAGGAACATCTCTTGGTGGTGCTATTGTAGATGCAGGAACTTTTAATTGGGCAAATGGTAAATTTCCAGAATTTACAGAGCCTTCTGCAGGGTATCATGGTTTAAAATATCATGAAGCATTGGGTGCAGCATCGTATACTTTTAAATTAATTCTAGAGGGTTTACGAGATTTTGGTGGCGCACTAAGTCCAACAAACGCCTTTAATATTATTCAGGGGTTAGAAACTTTACCAGTTAGAATTAAAAAACACTCAGAAAACGCGTTGGCATTGGCAAAATGGTTAGAACAACAAGATGAAGTTGCTTGGGTAAATTATCCTGGTTTAGAAAGTAATACATACAAAACCTTAGCTGATAAGTACTTGCCAAAAGGACAAAGCGGAATTGTAACCTTTGGACCAAAAGGAGGATTTGAAGCAGCAAAAGCAATTGCAGATAAAACAAAACTTTTTTCTTTATTGGCAAATATTGGAGATACAAAATCTTTAATTATTCACCCAGCAAGTACAACGCATCAACAATTAAATACAGAAGAACAAGCAAGTGCGGGTGTCTCTGAAGATTTAATTAGATTGTCTGTTGGTATTGAAGATTTAGAAGATTTAAAAGCAGATTTAACAGCTGCTTTTTTAGAAATATAAAACAACAACAAGGGGTTTAAACCCCTTGTTAAGTATTTTGTAACCTAAAATGAGAGATCAATTACAACATATTAAAATTAATAACTTCACCACAGAAATAGGTGCAAAAATTCTTGAACTAAATTTAAGTTACCAAGTTTTTGGTAGAGATTTAGGAACCGCACCAGTGGTTTTAATCAATCATGCTTTAACAGGAAATAGCGATGTTGCGGGTAAAAATGGTTGGTGGCTAGAAATTGTAGGTGCAAATAAAGCAATAGATACAAACACAGCTACCATTTTATCTTTTAATATTCCAGGAAATGGTTTTGATGGTTTTTTAATTGAAAATTACAAAGATTTTATTGCTAGAGATGTTGCTAGAATTTTTCTTGAAGGATTAAAACAGTTAAAAATAACTAAATTATTAGGGTTAATTGGAGGTTCTTTAGGTGGCGGAATTGCTTGGGAAATGATGGTTTTAAATAACAAAATTACCCAACATTTTTTACCCATTGCAACCGATTGGAAATCTACAGATTGGCTAATTGCCAATTGTCAAATTCAAGAACAGTTTTTGGTAAACTCTAGCAATCCTGTTCATGATGCACGTATGCATGCAATGTTGTGTTACCGAACGCCTGCTTCTTTTAAAGAACGTTTTCAACGCTCTAAAAATGAAAATTCAGATGTTTTTAATGTAGAAAGCTGGTTATTACATCATGGTAAAAAGCTACAAGAACGCTATCAGTTGTCTTCTTATAAGTTAATGAATCAATTACTAAAAAGTATTGATGTTACTAAAAATGGAGAAAAAAACATAGAAACTCTAGACAGAATAGAAGCTAATATTCACATTATTGGTGTCGATTCAGATTTATTTTTTACAGCAGAAGAAAACAGAGAGACGTTTAAAAACTTAGCGTTAACAAAAGAAAATGTTACCTACAATGAAATAAACTCTGTGCATGGTCATGATGCATTTTTAATGGAATATAACCAGCTTCAGAAAATTATAGCACCTATTTTTAATAAAAATTATAGCGCAAAGAAAATGAAAGTACTAAAATTTGGTGGTAAATCTTTAGCAAACGGAAAAGGAATTGAAAATGCCATTGAAATTATTTCGAATGCACATAAAAATGGAGAAAAAATTACGGTTGTCGCTTCCGCTAGAGGAAATACAACTGATGATTTAGAGGCTATTTTAGAAACTGCATCCGCAAAAAAAAACTATAAAATTGCATTTGAAATTTTTAAGAAATATCAACTAGAACCAAATAGTGGGGTCGATTTTTCTGAGGAATTTTCAACCTTAAAAACTATTTTTGAAGGGGTTTTTTTATTGGGCGATTACAGCAAAAAAATTAAAGACGAGGTTTTGGCACAAGGCGAATTATTATCGGTAAAATTGGTAGTAAGCTTGTTGCAGCAAACGGGTGTTAAAGCAAATGTTACAGATGCAAGAAAGCTTATTATTACTGATAATACTTTTGGAAATGCACAACCAATAAATGCGGTTTCATCAGAAAATACAACAACATATTTTAAACAAAATACAGCTAAAATAAACATTGTAACGGGTTTTATTGCCGCCAATAAAAAAGGAGATACAACTACTTTGGGTAGAAATGGTAGTAATTATACGGCGGCTTTATTAGCTAATTATTTAAATGCCCAAGAGTTGCAAAATTATACACATGTTAGTGGTATTTTTACTGCAAACCCAGATTTGGTAGCAGACGCAAAAAAAATTGAACAACTTTCATTTACAGAAGCCAATGAATTGGCAAATTTTGGAACTACCATTTTGCATGCAAAGACCATTATTCCACTACTAGAAAAGAACATAAATTTACGTATTTTAAATACGTTTAATAAAGAGGATAAAGGAACCTTAATAACTGCGGAGTCTTCTGTAAAAGGTATTAAATCTATTTCTACCTTAAATAATGTTTCTTTGGTCAATTTCGAAGGAAGAGGCTTGCTGGGTAAGGTTGGTGTAGATGCAAGAATTTTTAGAGCTTTAAGCGATAAAAATATAAGTGTAAGCATTATTTCTCAAGGTTCATCAGAAAGAGGTATTGGTTTAATTATAGCTTCGGAAAGAGCAGAAGAAGCTGTTTTGGCCTTAGAAACAGCCTTTGAAAACGACTTTTATTCGCAAGATGTAAACCAAATTTCTATTGTAGATAATGTAGCTGTAATTTCTATTATTGGGCAAGATTTAAGTGAGTTTCATCACCCTTATAATGCCTTGATAAAAAACCAAATAGTACCACTGTTATTCAATAATACCATCACCGGAAAAAATGTAAGTTTGGTGGTAAAAAAAGAACAATTACACAAAGCTGTAAACGTTATTCATGGGCAAGTTTTTGGTGTTGCTAAAAAAGTAAATATTGCCATTTTTGGAAAAGGTTTGGTTGGGGGTACTTTAATCAATCAAATTTTAGAAAACGCAGCTTCGGTTTTAGAACGAAGAAAAATTCAATTGAATGTTTTTGCGGTAGCCAATTCTAAGAAAGTACTACTACATAAAAACGGAGTTTCTAAAAATTGGGAGCAAGAGTTAGTAGAAAACGGACAAGAAAATATCTCCATTAAAGAAATTATAGCCTTTGCAAAAACACATCATTTAGAAAACTTAATTACGGTAGATAATACGGCAAGTGTTTCTTTTGTAGAAAATTATATTCCGTTAATAACGGCTGGTTTCGATTTGGTTTCTTGTAATAAAATAGCAAATACATTGTCTATAGGTTTTTATAAAGAATTAAGAATAAAGTTAAAAGAGTACAATAAACAATACTTATACGAAACCAATGTAGGTGCAGGTTTGCCTTTAATAGACACCATTCGTTTGTTGCATGAATCTGGAGAAAATATTACAAAGATTAGAGGGGTTTTTTCTGGTAGTTTAAGCTATTTATTTAATACCTTTTCTGCGGAAGAAAAACCTTTTTCGGTAATTTTAAAAGATGCAATTAATGCGGGTTTTACAGAACCAGATCCAAGAGAAGATTTGGGTGGAAATGACGTGGCTAGAAAGTTATTAATTTTGGCTAGAGAATTAGATTTAGAAAACGAGTTTATAGATGTAAATATTCAGAATTTAATTCCAGAAAATTTAAGAGCAGGATCTGTTGATAATTTTTTATCTAATTTAGAATTGATGAACCAAGAATATCAACAAATAAAAGAACATCAAAAAGAGCAGTATGTTTTGCGATATATTGGAGAATTAGGGGGAGATTTATCTCAATCAACAGGGTCTTTAGAAGTAAAATTAGTGTCAGTATCTAAAAATTCGCCTTTGGGTTCTTTAAAAGGTTCAGACGCAATTTTCGAAATTTATACCGAATCTTACGGAGAACAACCCATTGTTATTCAGGGTGCAGGAGCAGGCTCTAAAGTAACCGCTAGAGGTGTTTTTGGTGATATTTTACGATTAGCAAAGCATAATAACTAAATTATTAAAAGATTGAAAAATTTCAATCAACCATTTATCCAATTTTTTTAATCTTTTAATTCTTTAAAGAACAATGAATAAACATTTTGAAACAGAAGCCATTAGAAATCAAACAGAAAGAACACAGTTTTCTGAACATTCTACGCCCTTATATTTAACCTCTAGTTTTGTGTTTGAAGATGCAGAAGAAATGCGTGCGTCTTTTGCAGAAGAAAAACAACGTAATTTATATAGCAGATTTACAAACCCAAATACTACGGAATTTACAGATAAAATTGTTCAG
>CAYWOM010000022.1:0-11293 GCA_964459905.1 uncultured Polaribacter sp.
TAGAAATTTTATTAAGTAAAGCTACACAACAATTAACAGGAGAAAAGTACATAACAGGAATGCAATTTTCTGAAGACGAAATAGTTAATTTTGATATGCTTTTGGTTTCTGCAGGAATTAGACCAAGAGATGAATTAGCTAAAACATGTAATTTAGAAGTTGGTACTAGAGGTGGCATTTTAGTTTCAAATAATATGAAAACTTCTGATGATGCTATTTTTGCCATTGGAGAATGTGCACTACTAAATAACATGATTTATGGTTTAGTTGCTCCTGGTTATGATATGGCAGAAATTGCTGTTGCACAAATTTTAGGCAACAAAGAAGCAAGTATGCCAACAGCAATAGATATGTCTACCAAATTAAAATTAAGTGGTATTGATGTGGCTAGTTTTGGTGATGCTTTAAACGAAAATGATGGTGTAGAAATTGTATATGAAAACGGATATGAAGGCATTTACAAAAGTATTACTGTAGATAAAGAAGGTAAAAAGCTATTGGGTGGTATTATGGTTGGTGATGCTTCTGACTATAGCATGCTCCACCAAATTTTCTTAAACGGAATGAAAATTCCAGAAAATCCTGCACAATTAATTTTACCAGCTACAGATGGCGCATCTTCTTTGGGAGACGTTACAGATCTACCAGACGATGCACAAGTTTGTTCTTGTGAAAGCGTTACAAAAGGGCAAATTTGTGCGGTTATCGAAAGTGGCGAAGCAACAGATGTTGCAGGAGTTGTTAGATGTACAAAAGCAGGTACGGGTTGTGGTGGCTGTAAACCAATGGTCACAGATTTAACTAATACAACTTTAAAATCTTTAGGAATAGAGGTTAAAGATACGGTTTGTGAGCATTTCGATTATAACCGACAAGATTTATATAAAATTATACAAGTAAAAGGGTATACAACTTTTAATGAAGTACTAGATAATCATGGAAATGAAGGTCATGGTTGTGAACTCTGTAAACCTTTAGTGGCTTCATTAATGGCAACTATTTATGCAGATACAGCCAATAAAGAATATGCTATTCAAGATACCAACGATCGTTTTTTAGCAAACATTCAAAGAAACGGAACATATTCTGTAGTACCTAGAGTTCCCGCAGGAGAAATTACACCAGACAAATTAATTGTTTTAGGCGAAGTTGCCAAAAAATATGATTTATATACTAAAATTACAGGTGGTGTTCGTATCGATTTATTTGGTGCCACCTTACAACAATTGCCACTTATTTGGAAAGAATTAATTGCTGCCGGTTTCGAAAGTGGCCATGCTTATGGTAAATCTTTGAGAACTGTAAAAACCTGTGTAGGATCTACTTGGTGTAGATATGGTATGGATGAAAGTGTTTCTTTTGGTATTGAATTAGAAAACAGATACAGAGGAATTCGTGCACCCCACAAAATTAAGGGAGGCGTTTCTGGTTGCATTAGAGAATGTGCAGAAGCACGCGGAAAAGATTTTGGTTTAATTGCTGTAGAAGGTGGCTGGAATTTGTACGTTGGCGGAAACGGTGGTGCAACCCCAAGACATGCAGAATTATTAGCAGAACAAATAGACAATAAAACGGTCATTAAATATTTAGACAGGTATTTAATGTTTTACATGCAAACCGCAAAACCATTACAAAGAACTGCTGCATGGCAAGAGCGTTTAGAAGGCGGTATGGAGTATTTAAAAGAAGTAATTTTAGAAGATAAATTAGGAATTGTTGCAGACTTAGAAGCAGAAATGCAAACGCTGGTAGGTAAGTTTGAGTGCGAATGGACACAAGCCGTTAACGATCCAGAAACCATGAAACGTTTTAATCATTTTGTAAACAGCAAAGATGAAGATGATAATTTAGTCTTTGTACCATTAAGAGATCAAAAAATGCCAAAACATTGGAGTTAGTAAAAAGTTAGAGAGTAGATACCAACAATTATTTGGGCGTTTTAACAGGCTTTTCGCACTCGCTTTTTTTACAGAAAAAGTAAAAAAGAGCTCAAACAAATGCTACAATCCTTAACGCAAAAACCATGTCAATAAAAAAGCATAAGTTAAAAATAAAAAAATGGAAAATATTTTAGAACAATACAAAACAACAAAACTACAAGATGTAACCGTTTGGTTTAAAGCTGCATCCATAAAATATTTTCCAAAAGACGGTGGCGCTTGCGTAAAATATAAAGACAAACAAATTGCCGTTTTTAATTTTGAACGTAAAAATACTTGGTATGCTTGCCAGAATGTGTGTCCACATAAAATGGAAATGGTACTTTCTAGAGGAATGATTGGCGACGATAAAGGAATTCCGAAAGTTGCTTGCCCATTGCATAAAAAAACATTTTCATTAGAAAATGGGGCAAATATAAATGGAGATTTAGAAGCAATAGCAACATATCCTGTAAAAATTGAAAACAATATTGTATATATAGGATTTTCTGAATAAATTTGAAGAAAACCAAAACATTTTAAAGTGAGCACAAAAATCCAACAAGCATTCGATCTTATTAATCAAAAAAATGCTCAAGATCCAAATATAGAAATTTCAGAAGGCAATCAATATCCAAAAGAATTATTGTACGCAGAAAGAATGTCTACCACGCTTTTAAAAACATTCCCAAATTCATCAGAAGAATTAAAAATAGCTGCCAAAGCGCAACATATTTGCAGATGGAAAATTACGAGAAAAAGCTATCCGATGGATAAAGTTGGCTATTTTAATTGGCGGAACGATCTAAAAAAAATGCATGCAAAAATTACTTCAGAAATATTAGAAGAGGTTGGTTATGACGAAACATTTAGAAAAAGAGTTTCGTTTTTAATCAGAAAAAAAGCCTTAAAAAAAAATGCTGAAACGCAAACGTTAGAAGATGTAATTTGTTTGGTATTTCTTCAGTATTATATGGATGCTTTTTGCGAAAAACATTCAGAAGAAAAAATAATAGATATTTTACAGAAAACTTGGGGAAAGATGTCTGAATACGGTCAAGAATCTGCATTAAAATTATCACTTTCAGAAAAAAGTTTACAGTTGGTAAAACAAGCGTTGTCTTAAAATGAAAAATAAAATTAGCTCTTTAGATAGTAGAACTTTTAAAAAGTTAAGCCGACTTTATATTATCGCTTTAAGTACCATTGCAATTTCTGTAATTATTAGTCAATTAATAATTAGAAACTTCCTAAAAGAACAACAAAACGATTCTACAATTATCAATATTGCTGGCAGACAGCGTATGTTGAGTCAGAAATTAACAAAAGAAGTATTACAGATTTCAAATGCAGAAAATACAGCACGAATTCCAGAAATAGCAAGTAATTTAAAAGGAACTTTAAAACTCTGGGAGCAATCTCATAATGCACTAGTTACAGGAAACAAAACCTTGGATTTATCTGAAAACAATAGTGATAAAGTAATTTCTCTCTATCAAGAAATTAAACCATTTTACACTAAAATTTTATCGGAAACCAACCTTATTTTGGCATCCATAGAAAATAAGGATTTAAAAGAAAAAATAAAACAAAATAGACTTGCTATTATTACCAATGAAAACGCTTTTTTACAATTGATGGATACGATTGTAAATCAGTACAATATAGAAGCAAAATCGAGAATAAATAAGTTACAAAATATAGAGCTAATGTTGGTAGCATTTACTTTGTTAATATTACTTGGAGAGTTTTTCTTTATTTTTTCGCCAACTGCAAAATTCGTAAAAACTACAATTTCAAAATTATTAAAATCAGAGAAAAATGCACTCAAAACAGCTTTTGATGCAGATATTTTAAGAGAAGAAAATGAAAAATCTGTAAAAGAATTACGGGTTTTAAATCAGGTAATGGATCAAACATTGTTGTTTGCCAGAGTTAATTCAGACGGAACTATTTTACACTTAGGAGATCAATTTATAAAACTATTTAATCCCTCAAAATTTAAAAACAATCTAAAACTTCCTGAATTGATATCAACCGATAAAAACGAACAAAAAATTATTGAAGATTTACTAATTCAACAAAATAAAATTGGCTGGCAAGGTGAAATAAAATCAACCACAAAAGACAACAAAAATAAGTGGTTAGAAATGAGTATTATTCCATTTTATAGCTTAAAAGAAAAAACAGAATTATTAATTGTAGCTTCTAACATTACCAAACGAAAAGAAGCTCAATTAGAAGTTGAAACATTGACGAAAAGTAATTTTGAAGAAACAATGAATCAACAAAACATAATTTCAAAAAAAATTATAGAAAACCAAGAAAAAGAACAGAATAGAATAGCCAAAGACATGCACGATGGTATTGGACAAATGTTAACGGGTTTAAAATACAATTTAGAAAGTATAAATTTAAATGATTTAGAAAAATCGAAACTTAAAATCACTGATTTAAAAGAATTAACATCTAACATTATACAAGGTGTTAGAACAGCAACTTTTAATTTAACACCAGCAGAATTAAACGATTACGGTATTGCTTCTGCCTTATCTAAACTCACTTTAGAACTTACAAAACTGACAAATAATAAGATTCATTTTATAAACAAAACTGATTTTAACATACGTTTAGAACCTTTAACTGAAATTAATATTTACAGAATTACACAAGAGGCAGTTAACAATGCTGTTAAATACGCAAAATCAGAAAATATTATTGTTTTTCTCTCTCATAACGAGAAAATATTGAGTATTATTATCGATGACGATGGTGCAGGTTTTAATCAAAAAAATAAAAATGAATCTAGTACAAACAAATTAGGTGGCGGCATGGGAATGACTTTCATGAAAGAACGCATAAAATATGTGAATGGACGCATGTTTATTTATTCTGAAGTTGGAAAAGGAACGCGCATAACGTTGAATATTCCAATTTAATTTAGATAAAATTACTTAAAAATAAGTATTTTGCTACTTACTTTAAAACGAAAAAATGAATCCGATTAAAATTGTCCTTGCAGATGACCATGTTTTAGTAAGAAATGGTATTAAATCTTTGTTAGAAGATGAAGATAATATTTTAGTTGTAGATGAAGCATCCAATGGTTTAGAGGCAGTTGAGGTGGTAAAAAAAAATACCCCACATCTTTTAATTGTAGACATTAGAATGCCAAAAATGAATGGTATTGAAGTGGTTAAAGAAATTAAAACTAATTTTAATGATGTAAAGTGCTTGGTACTTTCAATGCATGATTCAGAAGAATATGTTCTAAAATCTGTAGATGCTGGTGCAGATGGTTATTTATTAAAAGGATCTAGTAAAGTAGAGTTTTTAAAAGCAATTAATGCGATAGCTTCTGGAGAAAAATATTTTTCGGGTGATGTTTCTTCTATCATTATTAATAATTTAACAAAAACGAAAAACTCACCAAAAAAAATAGAGGAAGAGAATACATTTAAACTTACTAAAAGAGAAAAACAAATACTACATTTAATTTTAGAAGGGAAAAGTAATAAAGAAGTTGCTTTAGAATTAGATGTTAGTAAAAGAACTACAGAAGTGCATAGATTTAACTTAATGAAGAAATTAGAAGTTAAAAACTTGATTGAACTCTCTAAAAAAGCAGCTAAATATAATCTTATTTAGTTTTCATTTCATAATTTTTTATTAGCATATTTATGTTTATCACAAAATAATTGGGCATAAATATCTATTTAATAAAAATTAATTTTTGTCAATATTTAATTATCAGTATTAAGTATTTATACGTAATTTTAGATAATTAAAAGAATAAAATGCAACAAGAAGAATTTAAAACAACTTGCTCCTACTGTGGTGTTGGTTGCGGAATTATTGTTAAAAAAGACAATCTAACTCAAAAGGTTTTTGTTGAAGGAGATATAGAGCATCCTGTAAATAAAGGAATGCTTTGTTCTAAGGGAATGAATTTACATTATGTTGCTAATGATGTTTCTGATAGGTTGCTGTATCCTAAAATGAAATGGAGTAAATCACATCCTTTAGAAAGAGTTTCTTGGGATACAGCTTTAGACAGAGCTGCTAGTGTTTTTAAATCTATTATAAAAAAACACGGACCAGACAGCGTTGGTTTTTATGTTTCTGGACAGTGTTTAACAGAAGAATATTACATCGCTAATAAATTAACCAAAGGATTTTTAGGAACCAATAATATTGATACAAATTCAAGGTTATGTATGAGTTCTGCTGTTGTTGGTTATAAAAAAACGTTTGGTGAAGATTCTGTGCCAATTTCTTATGCAGATATAGAATTGGCTGATTGTTTTTTGATTACAGGAGCTAATCCTGCTTGGTGTCATCCTATTTTGTTTAGAAGAATAGAAAAGCACAAAGAAAATAATCCAGATGTAAAGATTTTAGTTATTGATCCTAGAAAAACAGATTCAGCAAATTTTGCTGATGTGCATTTACAAATAATACCAGGAACAGATGTAATTTTATACAATGCAATTGGTAGAAGATTAATAGAAAGAGGTTTCATTGACAAAAAATTTATTAAAAATAATACAGAAAACTATCTACTTTATAAGAAAAAGGTATTAGAAACGTCTTTAAGAGAAGCTGCAAAATTGTGTGGAATTACAGTAGACGAAATAAAACTAGCAGCGAATATCATAGGAAAATCAAAAGCATTTATTAGCATGTGGGCAATGGGATTAAACCAAAGTTCTATTGGAAGTAATAAAAACTTTTCTTTGTTAAATTTATCATTAATTACTGGGCAAGTAGGTAAACCTGGTGCAGGTCCATTTTCTTTAACGGGTCAGCCAAACGCTATGGGTGGTAGAGAAGTTGGTGGAATGGCAAATTTATTAGCCGTTCATAAAGATTTACTAAACCCAATACACAGACAGGAAGTTGCCGATTTTTGGAATGTAGATGCGATTTCTCCAAAACCAGGATTAACTGCTACAGAAATGTTTGATGCGTTAGAAAGTGGTAAAATGAAAGCTGTTTGGATTATTTGTACAAACCCTATGGTAAGTATGCCAAATGCAAATAGAATTGAAAAAGCGCTAAAAAATGCAAAGTTTGTTGTTGTACAAGATATTTCAGAGAAGTCAGATACTTTAGAACATGCCGATTTAATTTTACCTGCGGCAGGTTGGGCTGAAAAAGAGGGGACAATGACAAATTCTGAAAGAAGAATTTCTTATTTACCAAAGATTATTGATGCGCCTGGTGAAGCAAAACCAGATGTAGAAATTTTATGTGAGTTTGCTAAAAAAATGGATTTTAAAGGATTCAATTATAATAGTACTAGTGAGATTTATCAAGAATATTGTGCCATGACAAAAGGTACAAATGTAGATGTTTCTTACTTAAATTACGACCGTTTAAAAACAGAAGGAACTTTTCAATGGCCAGTTTCATCATATATGCATAAAGGAACCGCTAGACTCTTTGAAGATAAAAAATTCTATACTCCATCACAAAAAGCAGTTTTTAATGTTCCAACAATTATTAAAAATATTTCTGACGCGCCTAATGAAGAGTATCCTTTAATTCTAACAACTGGTAGAATTAGAGATCAGTGGCACACGATGACAAAAACAGGTAAAGTTTCTCGATTAAAAACGCATTATTCGAGTCCGGTTTTAGAAATAAACAGAGTAGATGCTTTTTTAAATAAAATAAAAGACAGTGATGTTGTCGAAATAAAAAGTAAAAATGGGGTTGTAAGAGTTCGTGCTAAAATTACAGATAATATAAAAGCTGGCGTTGTGTTTTTACCAATGCATTGGGGGAAACAATTAAAAAGTGATTTAAACAGAGCAAACAATTTAACAAATACAATTGTAGATCCTATTTCTAAAGAGCCTGATTTTAAATATACTATTGTTTCAGTTTCAAAATATGAAAAAGAAAAAGAAAAAATAGTTGTTATTGGTGCAGGTGCTGCTGCTTTTAGATTTATTCAAAATTATAGAGAGCATAATGAAAATGATGAAATTCATGTGTTTTCTAAAGAACCAAATCCATTTTACAATCGAGTTTTACTTCCAGAATATGTTACTGAAGAATTATCTTGGGAAGAACTTCAAAAGATAAAAAAGGTAGAGTTAGATAAACTAAAAATAGTCTTACATGCTAGTGTTTCAATAAAAAATATAGAAAAAGAAAACAAAATTATTATTGACAATAAAAACAAAAAGCATTCTTATACTAAATTAATTATAGCTACAGGAAGCAGGCCTTTTATACCAAATGACGTTCAATTAGATTTGCCAGGGCGTTTTACATTGCGTAGCAAAACAGATGCAGATCGTTTTAAAAATTATTTAAATGCTACAAAATTACTACCAGAAGAACAGCATGTAACTATTGTTGGTGGTGGACTTTTAGGATTGGAACTTGCTGCGGCCCTTAAACATAAAGATATTCAAATTACAATTATACAAAGAGGTTCTTGGCTTATGGAAAGGCAATTAGATAAAACTTCAAGTAAAATTTTAGCGAAACATGTTCAAAGTTTAGGAATACAAATTTATTTCTCTAATGAAGTAAGTACTGTTTTTGATGATGATGAACAGATAAACACCTTAAATATTACATTAAAAAGTGGAAAGTCTTTTAGTTCTAACGCCATTGTTTATGCAATAGGAACCAGAACAAATATAGAAATAGCCAAAGCTAGTGGTATTAAATGCGGGAGAGGTGTTGTTGTAAATCAACATTTACAATCATCAGATACATCAGTTTTTGCTATTGGAGAAATTGCAGAATTCAATAATAAATTATTAGGAATTACTTCTGCGGCTGAAGAACAAGCAACTATTTTAGCCAATTTTTTAGCAGGTGATATTAGTAGTATATATAAAGGTTCTGTCGCAATGAATATTTTAAAATTTAGCGATTTAAATTTGTGCAGTATCGGTGATATTATTATTCCAGAAAATGATGAAGGTTATGAAGAAATTATATTGAAAGATATTACCAAAGGTTATTATAAAAAATGTATTGTTAAAGACGATCTATTAATAGGTGCCGTTTTAATTGGTGATAAAAATGAATTTGCAGAATTTAAAGACCTTATAGAAAGCAAGGTAGAATTGTCTGATAAGAGAAGTATGCTATTGCGAGGTTCTTCCGACAATAAACCCATAATTGGAGAGTTGGTTTGCTCATGTAGTCAAGTGGGTGAAGGAAATATTACAGAAAGTATAAAGAACGGATGTACTAATTTTACGGAATTATGTAAACAAACAGGTGCAGGTTTAGGTTGTGGAAGTTGTAAAACAGAAGTAAGAGAGATTTTAAATAGAGAAAAAGCATTGGTATGATAGATTCATTTTCTAGAGTAATTGTAAAAGGAGGCGTAATTTCTCCGGGAGAATTAAAGTCCATTTGTAACATTGCAGAAGATTTTGGCTTAAAAACAATCTCCTTTGGATCCAGGCAAGATATTGTAATTCCCGGAAAAGTAACATTGCCTGAACTAATTGATGAAAAAAATATTGAGGTTGTAAATTCAAGTAATTCAAAAATAGAAAATATTGTTTCTTCTTATGTTTCTGCAGATATCTTCTCTAGCACTTCTTGGCTAAGCAGCGAAAAATACTTGTACATTTTAGAACAATTTAGAAAAACCCCTAATTTAAAAGTTAATATTACAGACCCGAAACAACGTCTAGTTCCTTTTTTTACAGGACATTTAAATTTTATAGCTTCAGATCATGAAGATTATTGGTACTTGTACATTAGACTTCCAGATTGGACTAAAAAGCAATTATACCCCGCTTTAATATACAGTTGGGACATGGCAAAAATTGAAGCAGCTATCGAAAACATCTTAAAAGAAGAACCAGAAACTGTTTCTATGATTTTTGACTTGGTAAGTGATGCAGTAGAAACAAATAATAGAACAATAGACAAAGAATTAGCACTTCCTTTTTTACCTTTTCCTTATTATGAAGGTATGAATAAAATTGGAAATGATAAATATTGGTTAGGTTTGTATTGGCGAAATAATAAATATGATATCGATTTTTTAAAAGCCATGTGTGATTTGTGTTCCGAATGCCAAATTGGGAAAATTTCGATTACTCCGTGGAAATCTTTTATTGTAAAAGGAATACCAAAAAAAGCAAAACTTCAATGGGAAAAATTTTTAGGAAAATACGGTATCAACGTTCGCCACTCAATGCTAGAACTAAATTGGCATTTGCCTGTAGCAAATAAAGAAGCCTTAAAAATGAAGAAATTTCTAGTTTCAAATTTTAATCAGAATGATATTAGTACGTACGGTTTGACTTTTACAGTAACAGATTACGCAAAGAAAGCCTACTATTTTACATCTATAGTGATCGAAAAAAACATAATGCCTAAAAAGTTTTCAAATTTTAAAATAAGAGATACATATAATTTATTGTATGCAGAAAATTTTGATCCTAATACACAAAAATATAAAATTCATGTGCAAGATGTAGATAAAATAGAATTACCCAATTTATTAATGGAATTAAGCAAACTATATTTTGAACAATTGGGAACAGAAAAAGAAAATTATTCAACAAAAAATAAAAACATTAAAGAAATTGCGATAGAACTTTATCAATGCAAAGACTGTTTAACAATTTATAATGATATTTATGGAGATGTTACGCAAAATATTCTACCAACTACACTTTTTGAAGAATTACCAGAAAGCTATACTTGTTCATTATGTGAAGCTCCTAAAGATAATTTTGAGAAAAGAACATTTACAAAACCCCTAGGAAGCTAGTTACTTTTTTTTCTGGACTAAAGCTCTTTTAACCTTATTCATTATTTGTACTTTTTCTTCAAAATTACCTTTTATTGTTTTTCTAAATTCGTGTAAATTGGTAACAACTTCATTAATATCTTCTGGAATTACATCTTCTAAAAACTGCCTTATTCTTTTTGCTGTATTTGGTAATTTTCCATTAGTAGAAATAGCAATTTTCACATTTCCTTTACTAACAATTCCTCCTAAATAAAAATCGCACAAATTGGGTGTATCTGCAATGTTTACTAGAATATTTTTAGGTTTTGCATCCTGGTTAATTTTAAGATTTATCGCTATTTCATCTATACAACCTATAACTAAATGTTTGTTTTCAAGATCAGAAATAGTATATCTTTTTTTTGTTAATGTAACTGTTGGATGTGCTTCTGCCAGCACAATTAGCTCTTCTAAAAAATTAATAGAAACTATTTTAACTTTTGCATTTGGACTAGATTTTAATAGAAAAGATAATTTTTCCAAACCAACATTTCCACCGCCAATGATCACAACATTTAATTGATCTACCTGGAGTGTCTACCTTTGTTGTGACGATTTTTTAGAGTCCATAAATATTTATACATTA
>CAYWOM010000023.1:0-11219 GCA_964459905.1 uncultured Polaribacter sp.
AATTTATTATGCCAAAGAAACCTTTAAATTTATTAAAAGGAATTTTAGGTGGTTCAGATAGCGATGTAACAATTGAATATAATGACGCAAATGCAAAATTTACCTTTGACAATACTGTTTTAGTGTGTCGTTTAATTGATGGGAAATACCCAAATTATGAAGCGGTAATTCCAAAGGAAAATCCGAATAAATTAACGGTAGATAGAGCATCATTTTTAAACTCTGTTAGACGTGTTTCTATTTTTTCTAGTAAAACTACGCATCAAATTCGTTTAAAAATGGCAGGAACTGAACTAAATATTTCTGCAGAAGATTTAGATTTTTCTAACAAAGCAGACGAACGTTTAAGTTGCGATTACCAAGGCGATGATATGCAAATTGGTTTTAACTCGCGTTTTTTAAGCGAAATGCTAAACAATTTAAGTGCTAATGAAGTGTTAATTGAAATGTCTTTACCAAACAGAGCAGGTATTTTAACACCTATTGATGGAACAGAAGAAGGCGAACAAGTTACCATGTTGGTAATGCCTGTTATGTTAAATAATTAACACACGCAATGTGTTTTTTTATTAAATAATTTAACTTTCCTGTCTCTCTAATTTAACTTAAGGTAAACTTTAACAGTAATCTATAATATATAAAAACCACAATCGATTGATTGTGGTTTTTTGTTTACATTTATAAAATGAATTTTCTAGCCCATTTATACTTATCACAAAACAACACCAATATTATGATTGGCAACTTTATTGCAGATCACATAAGAGGTAATAATTTTACTCATTTTTCTGAGGAAATTAAGCAAGGAATTCGATTACACAGAGAAATAGACACCTTTACAGACGCACATAAAGTTGTTAGAAAAAGCAAACGAAAGTTACACGAACGTTACAGACATTATGATGGAGTAATTATAGATATTTTTTACGATTATTTTTTAGCTAAAAACTGGGCAGATTACTCTGTAATTCCGTTAGAAATTTATACACAATCTATTTATAAATTGTTTGATGAAAGATCGGCTGAACTTCCAGAAAAATCGCAACATTTTATAAAATATATGATTGATTATAATATACTATTCAATTATCAATACAAAGACGGAATTGCAAAGGTTTTAAACGGAATGAATTCTAGAACCAAAGGCAAATCTCAAATGAATTTAGCCATCGAAGACTTAACCAATTTAGAAGAAGAATTACAAGAAGATTTTACTGTTTTTTTTAAAGAATTAATAATCTTTTCTAATCAGAAATTATTTGAATTAAAAAATATTACAGCGAAAACAGCAAACCTAAAAAACAACTTGATTTTATAAAAACATCCTCCTACTTTGGCAAAAATAACAAAACCAAAATCTATGAAAAAAATCATTTATCTCTTTACATTTTTATTAATAGTATTAAACTGCAAACCTTCAGAAAAAAAGGTAACAAAAAACATAGGTCTAACAACAGAAAAAGCAATGATTGTTTCTGCAAGAAAAGAAGCATCTAAAATTGGTGTTGCAATTCTTAAAAAAGGCGGAAATGCTTTTGATGCAATGGTTGCAACAGAATTGGCTTTGGCTGTTGCTTACCCGTATGCTGGTAATATTGGCGGTGGCGGCTTTATGGTGTACAGAAAAAACAATGGCGAAATTGGTGCCTTAGATTACAGAGAAAAAGCACCTTTGGCAGCAACAAAAAAAATGTATTTAGACGAAAATGAAAACGTAATAAAAGAAAAAAGCACTTTAGGAGCAATGGCTGTTGGTGTTCCCGGAACGGTTGCAGGCGTTTTTGAGGTTCATAAAAAATTTGGAACATTAACCATAAAAGAAATTCTTGAACCCGTTATTAAACTTGCTAAAAAAGGTGTTTTTGTTACTAAAAAACAAGAAAAAAGAATTAAACACTATCAACCTTCATTTTTAAAAGCAAATAAAGATTCAATTTTATTTAATAAAGCTTGGCAAGAAAAAGATACCATTAAATATGTTGCGTTAGCAGAAACACTTACAAGAATTCAGAAAAATGGTAGCGATGAGTTTTACAAAGGAGAAACCGCAAAACGTTTGGTAAAATTTATACAAGCAAATGGCGGCATTATTACCTTAGAAGATTTAGCAAAATACAAACCAAAATGGAGAAAACCTGTTACTTTTTCTTATGATGATTTAAAAATCATTTCGATGTCTCCACCTTCTAGCGGCGGCGTTTGCTTGGCGCAAATAATGAATGGTATTGAGCCTTTTGATTTGCATAAATTCGGTCATAATTCTGCAAAAACCATACAAGTTATTACAGAAGCAGAAAGACGTGCGTATGCAGATAGAAGTTTCTTTTTAGGTGATCCTGATTTTATTACAATTCCGCAACAAAAATTAATTTCTAAAGAATATTCTAATCAAAGAATGGCAAATTTTTCTTTTGATAAAGCAACACTTTCATCAGAAGTTTCTCACGGAAATATAGAAATTATAGAAAGTGATGAAACCACACATTACTCTATTATAGATCAATTTGGTAACGCCGTTTCTGTAACTACAACAATAAATGGTGGGTTTGGTTCTAAATTATATTGTGCAGATTTAGGCTTTTTTCTAAACAACGAAATGGACGATTTTAGCAGCAAACCTGGTGTGCCAAATATGTTTGGTTTAATTGGTGCAAAAGCCAACGAAATTGCGCCAGAAAAAAGAATGCTAAGTTCTATGACACCAACTATTGTAGAAAAAGATGGAAAACTACACATGGTTGTTGGTACTCCCGGAGGTTCTACTATTATTACCTCTGTTTTACAAACTATTTTAAATGTACATGAGTTTGATATGAGCATGCAAGAAGCTGTAAATGCCGCAAGATTTCATCACCAATGGTTGCCCGATGTTATTAAAATGGAACCAAATAGTTTTTCTGATGTAGTAAAATCTGAATTAAAAAAGTTGAATTATATGCTAGATGAAACCAATTCGCCAGTAATAGGTAAAGTAGCAGCAATTTTAGTTTTGCCAAACGGACAATTAGAAGGTGGTGCTGATAAACGTGGTGATGATGCCGCAGCTGGTTTTTAAGTTGGCTATTGGCAACAATTAAAAAATAGACACGTTTCATATAAAATTATTAAAACCTATGAATAACTCTGCAACTATAAAAACTATAAAAATTAAAACATGATACAACCATTCCATTTAGCAATTCCGGTGCAAAATTTAGAGAAATGTAGGTCTTTTTATAGAGATATTTTAAACTGTAAAGAAGGACGTTCTACCGAAGATTGGGTCGATTTTAACTTCTTCGGACATCAATTAGTCATTCATCAAAAAGAAGATTTTAGGGCAGAAAAAATTTCGAATCCTGTAGATGGTTTCGATGTTCCTGTTCCGCATTTTGGTGTTGTTTTAACTTGGCAAGATTGGCATTCTTTAGCAGACCGATTAAAAGCCGCAAATACAACATTTGAAATAGCACCTTGTATTCGTTTTAAAGGAAAAGTTGGCGAACAAGCCACCATGTTTTTTAATGATCCAGAAAATAATGCATTAGAGTTTAAAGCATTTAAAGATATTGGGCAATTGTTTGCTAAATAATGCAAATTATAGAAACTCATATCGCTAAAAATTTACAAAACCCAATTCGTTTTCAAGAATATGCTGTTGGTGTTTTTAAAACCATTCCTACAAAATCTGGCATTAAAAAAGCCATTAAAAAAGCACTTATTTTTATTGATGGAACGATAGCTACTACTTCAAAATATATTTCTGGCGGAGAAAAAATAGAACTGTATCAATCAAAAGAATCATCAACATTTAAAAGATTAAAACTACCCTTAGAAATTTTATTTGAAGATGATTATTTAGCAATTATCTACAAACCTGCCGGAATATTAGTAAGCGGAAATAAGTTTGTAACCATTGCTAATGCGTTAGCTCAAAATTTAAAAAAAAGCAATAAAGCAGATGCTGTAAAACCACAACCAATTCATAGATTAGATTACCCAACAAGCGGACTCTTATTAATTGGAAAAACTAGCGCTGCAATACATCAATTAGGAAAACTATTTGAAAATAAAGAAATTGTAAAAACGTATTTTGCAATTAATATTGGTAAAATGGATGCAGAAGGAACTATTAATTGGCTTATTGATAATAAAGAAGCTTTTACAGGATTTAAGGTTGTAAAAAGCGTAAAATCAGAACGTTTTAAATATCTTAATTTGGTTAAATTATCTCCAAATACTGGTAGAAAACATCAATTAAGAATACATTTAGCAGAAAATGGAAATCAGATTTTAGGCGACAAAGAATATGGTAATACTACTTTAATTTTAAACGGAAAAGGCTTGTATTTACATGCATCAACTTTAGAATTTAAACATCCTTTTACCAATGAAAAAATTTTGCGATCAAAAGAATTGCCTAAAAAATTTACAAAGATATTTTTTACTAATTTAAAAATGTAAGCCAGTGTTTATAAAAACAACAGCGTTATTTAAATTTTAATTTCATTAATTGTTTTTGAAAGTCGGCTTATTAACTCGTAAATTTCTTCTGTGGTATAGGTTGCAAAACCCATTCTTATAGAGTTATGACCAGAATTAACCGCGTCATAACGTTGCCACTCTCCTATTTCTAATTTGTACTTTCTGGCAGTAACAGCAACATTTTTCCAAGAATATTTATGGTTAAGTTGCACCCAAACTGCCATTCCTCCTTTTGGAATTTCGAAAGAAAAAACGCCTAAAAACTGTTCTTTTAAAAGTAGACAAAATAAATCTCTACGTGTTTTATAAACTTTCATTACTTTTTTTATATGTCGGTCTAAATCTCCATTTATTATAAACTCTTCAAAAGTTAATTCTAACAAAGCATCTCCTTGTCTGTCTATATATCTACGTTCATTTGCAGCTTCTAAAACAAACTCTTTGGGGGCAATTAAATAGCCAATTCTAAAAACAGGTGCTACCGTTTTACAAACAGACCCAATATAAATAACGTTTCCGTTGGTGTCATGACTAGCTAAAGGTAAAATAGGAGAATGATTGTAGTTAAAATCGTAATCATAATCGTCTTCTATAATTGCAAAACTGTATTTTTTAGCTAAATTTAATAGGTGAATTCTTCTTTCTGCTGATAAAGTTACCGTTGTTGGATGATGGTGATGAGAAGTAACGTAAACCGCTTTAATTTCTTTCCTTTTGCAAATAGCTTCAATTTCTTGAATATTTATACCATTTTCATCTACTGAAACACGAATTAATTGCGCCTCACTATTTTGAAAAGTTACATCTGCAGATGAATAATTTGATGCTCCAACTATAATGCTATCATTTTTTTTTAACAACAATTTAGATGTTAAATAAATACCCATTTGACTACCTCTAGTAATTAAAATATTGTCTTTACAAATATTTAAACCACGTGTTTTATTTAGGTAATTTACTAATGTTTTACGCAGTTTTTCGTTTCCAAACAAAGAACCATAAGACATATCTTTATAGATGTGTTTTCTACTGCAAATACGCCTATATATTCTTGCCAAGTCATCTGTTGGCGTTAATCTTGTATCTGAAACACCATCATTCAAATACATAAAACTGTCATTATTTATATTTTTTTTTCTTGAGGAAAACTTATTTTTATAAAATTTAAAACCAGTATTTTTAGTTACTTTGTTTTCATTAGAACTTAAAAAGTTATGCGCTTTTAATTCTGGTAAATCTCCATTTACAAAGGTTCCTTTTTTAGGAATACTTTCTACCCATCCTTGTAATAATAACTCTTCATAACAAGCAACTACTGTTTTTCTATGTACATTTAAATTTTCGGCTAAAGTTCTACTTCCTGGCAATTTTGTTTCTGGATGTAATTTCCTGTTTTTAATCAATTCTATAAATCTGTTAGACAATTGTAAGTATAATGCTTGCTTACTAGTTCTATCTAATTTAAAAGTGGCGCTGTTTAAAAACATAATCTGGACTATTGATTATTTTAATTCTGGATGATTATAATAGTCCATAAATATAGTAATTTTGACTAATAAATAAAAGAAATGTTAGAAATAAGACCCAATTGCGAACACTGCAACAAAGATTTACCAAATACTTCTACAGAAGCTATGATTTGTTCTTTTGAATGTACATTTTGTAAAACCTGCGCTTTAAAAGTCTTTGAAAATGTTTGCCCTAATTGTGCTGGTAATTTTATAGAAAGACCAATTAGACCTGAAAAAATGATTGAAAAATATGCTGCATCGACAAAAAGGGTTTTTAAACCAAAAAAAATAGTAATAACAAAAGCAAACACAGAAAAACATAAAAACAGCTAACCAGAAGAAAGATAAGAAATGATTAAAATAAGAAGAGCAATAGTAACCGATGCAACACAAATTGCTTTATTAGGAAGAATTACCTACACAGAATCTCATGGAAAATACATAGAAAATAAAGAAGATTTATTAAAATTTTACAATGAATATTATTCAGTTGCTAAAATAAGAAGCGAATTAAATGATATAGAAATTGTATTTTGGATTGTTTTTTCTGATGAATTACCTATTGGTTTTGCAAAACTTTCTTTAAATAAAAACAATGTAAATTCGACAGAAACAAACTCTTGTAAACTAGAACGATTATATATTTTAAATGATTTTATTGGCCTTAAAACAGGAGCTAAACTACAAGAAATTATTTTAAAAAAAGCAACCGATTTAAAATTTAAAAACATTTGGCTAACCGCTTATTATAAAAATAAAAAAGGAATAAAATTTTATGAAAGAAATGGTTTTAAAAGATATGGAAGCATCGACTTTTTTGTTGGAAAAACCAATTATGAAAATCTAATTTTCTCTAAAAAACTATAGTACTTATGGAATACGAAAAATCTAAATTAAATAGAGTAAAAAGAGGTGCCAATAGAGCAACCTACGATGTTAAAAAAATAAACTCCATTTTAGATGCTGGGTTTATTGGATATGTAAGTTATAACTTTAAAGGCAAAGCAATTACGCTTCCAATGGCCTATGGCAGAAAAGAAAATACAATTATTTTGCACGGTTCTAACGCCAACAGAATGTTAACTACGTTGTTAGAAGTAAAAGAAATGAGCATGACAGTTATGCATTTAGACGCTTTGGTTTTAGCGCGTTCTGGCTTTCATCATTCTGTAAATTACAGATCGGCAACGTTATTTGGAACCGCTAAAAAGATCGATGAAAAAGATAAAAAAGAGGAAGCTTTATTTTGTTTTATGGAATACATGATGAAAGGCAGATGGGACGGAATTCGCCCAATGAATAACGAAGAATTTGAACGAACTTTAGTGGTAGAAATGACCATAGAAACGGCTTCTGCAAAAATTAGAGATGTTGGTGTTGCCGATGAACCAGAAGATTACAATTTAGATATTTGGGCAGGTTTAGTACCTCTAAAACAAGTTGCAGAATATCCAATTTCTGACAAAGGAAAACCCGAAAAAATGGACATACCAAAACATGTTTTAGATTATTACAAGCAAAACAAATAAGTTTCTTTAAAAAATGATAAATTAGCTTTTTAATTTATCATTTTTTTTATGAAGAAATTTTTTAAGTTTTTAGGGATTCTATTATTACTTTTTGCGGTATTTATTGGCGTTTATTATTTTGTAAATAATGAAAAACTTCCTGAAGGAAAACAAGGAAAAGAAGCTGATGCTTTGGCTTTAAAAATGTTTAATGCAATTAATAATGAAGCTTTTAAAAACACCGAAATTTTAGAATGGAGTTTTAGAGGAGAACATTATTATAAATGGCAAAAACAAGAAGGCATTGTTACTGTTGAATGGGATGGAAATGTGGTAATAATTGATACAAAAAGCCCCGAAAAAAATGAAGTTTTTGTTAAAAATAAGCAAATAGAAAATACAGCTTTAATTAAAACAGCTACCGATTTTTTTAATAACGATTCTTTTTGGCTAGTAGCACCTTACAAAATTTTTGATGCTGGTACAGAAAGACGTCTTGTAAAATATAATGATAAAGATGCATTGTTAATTACCTACACGTCTGGCGGCTCTACTCCTGGAGATTCTTACCTTTGGTTTTTAGACGAAAACGATGTACCTACTTCTTTTAAAATGTGGACAAGTATTATTCCAATTGGTGGTGTTTCTGCCACTTGGTCTGATTTAAAAATAACAGAAGCGGGTATAAAATTACCAACAAAACATACACTTTCTATCTTTGGAATGGAAATTAATATGGGAAAAGTAAAAGCTTACAACACAAAAGCAAATAAATTAGCTACCAAAATTTTAAAAGCTATTAATAACAATGCATATAAAGAAACACGTTATTTAGAATGGAGTTTTGGCGGAAAAAGATACTATAAATGGGACAAAGAAAAACATCTTGTAGCTATTTCTTGGGATAGTACTCGTGTAAACTTACAGCCAAATAATTTGGAAAAAAGCAGTATTTTTATCAATGAAAAAGAACAAGAAAAAGCAGATATCACTATTATTAAAAAAGCAGAACGTTTTTTTAATAACGATAGTTTTTGGTTAGTTGCACCTCATAAATTGTTTGATAATGGTGCTATTAGAAGCATTAAAAAAACCGCTAATAAAGACGCGCTGCTAGTAAAATACACAAGTGGCGGAACAACTCCTGGAGACTCTTATTTATGGATCTTAGATGAAAACAACATTCCAAAAAGCTATAAAATGTTTGTACCTAGCATGAAAATGAATGGCGTTTCTGCAACTTGGGACGATTGGATAATCACAGAAAGCGGTACACTTTTACCAACAAATCATTCTTTTGGTGAAGACAGAAAACTGAGTATGGGCAAAGTAAAAGAAACTAATTAATGAACGCAAAAACAATAGCAAACGGAATTTTAAGGGCTTTAGGAATACTCCTAGCAATAGTTCTTTTCGGTTACTTTTTGTATGCAATTCAATCTGTAATTGTGTATATAATTATTGCAGGAATTTTATCCTTAATTGCCAGACCTTTTATCCTCTTTTTAAGAAGAAAACTAAGGTTTCCAAACAACTTGGCTGTAATAGTAACCATGTTTGTAATGTTAGGTATTTTAACAGGTATATTTGTAATGTTTATACCTTTAGTTGCAGAGCAAGGAGAAAGTTTATCATTGTTAAAGATAGATGAGTTACAAACTAATATTCAAAATATATTCAATCAAATTACCGCCTATTTTTCATCAAAAGGCATTAATGTTCTAGACGAATTAAAAAATGTAGATTTTGTTTCTCAATTTAAGGCAATTCCTAATTTATTAAACGCCGTTTTAGGCACTTTAGGCTCTTTAAGCGTTGGGTTGTTTTCGGTGTTATTTATTTTGTTTTTCTTTATGAAAGATAGTAAACTACTTAAAAATGGCGTAATGCTATTAATTCCCAATAAAACCGAAGGACGATTTTCTAAATCATTAGAAACAATAAACAACCTGCTATCTAGATACTTTATTGGCTTAATATTACAAATTACCATTTTATTTGTTTTATACTCCATTATCTTAGTCATTTTCGGAATTAATAATGCAGTTGTAATTGCTTTTTTATGTGCGTTGTTAAACTTAATTCCGTATGTTGGACCAATGATTGGCGCCGTAATTATGTTTATTTTATCGATGACCAGCAATATTGGGCAAGATTTTCAAACCCAAATTTTACCAACAACGATGTATGTAATGATTGGTTATTTTATTGCGCAATTGATAGATAACTTTGGAAGTCAGCCAATTATATTTTCTAAAACAACAAAATCGCATCCATTAGAAATTTTCTTAATTATTATTATTGGTGGCTTACTTTTTGGAATTACAGGTATGATAACTGCAGTGCCACTTTACACCGCTTTAAAAGTAATTTTAAAAGAGTTTTTAGCAGATAATAAGATTGTAAAATCTATAACTAAAGACATTTAAAAACTTTTGAATCTTGCCATTTTACATCCAAAAGTTCAGCAATTTATTTCTGATAATTTAAAGTCGGATATTACAAAACTGATTTTAAAAGGAAGTCCTTTTAATGCCATTTCTGTTCAAGAACTTGCAAATCAAATTGTAGCGAAACAAAAATCTGAACAGAAACTACCAATATGGTTTCATCAACAAAATAGTTATTACCCGCCTAAAATTAGTATCGAGCAAAGCTCGTCAGAAATTACAGCAAACTACAAAGCTAGTTTAGTTTCTGGCGATTTAATTATAGATATTACAGGAGGTTTTGGTGTAGATTGTTTTTACTTTTCAAAGAAATTTAAAAAAGTAATTCATTGCGAAATAAATAAAGACTTATCAACAATTGTAAAACACAATTATAAACAATTAAAAGTACCTAATATTCATGTTTTTTCTGGTGATGGAATCAACTTTATTAAAAATACTGAAGATTTATTTGATTGTATTTATATAGATCCGTCTAGAAGAAATGACCTTAAAGAAAAAGTGTTTTTACTAAAAGATTGTTTGCCAAATGTTCCAGAAAATATTGATTTGTTATTTACCAAAACAAAACAAATTTTACTTAAAAACTCACCAATATTAGATATTACAAGTGCTATTAAAGAATTGAAATTTGTAAAACAAATACATGTTGTTGCTGTCAAAAATGAAGTAAAAGAAGTGTTGTTTTTACTAGAAAAAAACTATGTAAATAATATTAAAATTAAAACGGTAAACCTTCTTAAAAAAGAATATTGTCTTAAGGTTGGTAGTATTAGTTGGCTAATAATTTTTTGTTTTTCTTCAGCATCATAAACAGGCTTGTATTTAGGTAAAATATGGTCTGTTTTATCTACCTCCATATCATTCATAGTTATTTGCCAACTATCAAAGTCTGAGAGTTTTTCTCCTATTCTGGTAGCTACAAAAGATTTGATAATTTGAAATTTATATCTACCTGTAGAATACTCAACCTTTATACCTGTTTCTATAGAGTCTCCTATAGATGTTTCATTTTTTGCCTTATCAGAAATAATTTTTACAGCAAAATTCTTAACACTTTTTCTTCTTTTATCATCAGAATCTAAAACTTCATCATAAAAAAGCCATAGAAAGGCATTGAAAAATTTTGATTTACCTGCTCCATTGTCAGCAACAACAACATTAACACCTTCTTCAAAATCATATTTTGTTGTATCATAATCTCCATAATAATTAAAGAAATTCTTAAAAGATATACTGTTTATAATAGATGCCATATTATCCTATATTATGAATTTTTTTTACTT
>CAYWOM010000024.1:0-10541 GCA_964459905.1 uncultured Polaribacter sp.
TCTGTAGGTGTAAAAAAACCAAATCCAAAGGTTTTTAATTATGCATTAACTATTGCAAAGGCAACAAAAGAAGACGCTATTATGATTGGCGATAATTTAGAAGCAGATATTCAAGGAGCTTTAGATGTTGGTATACAGGCAATACATTGTAATTTTGATGATTCAGAACCAGCAGTAAGTACTATTCAATCGGTTTATTCATTATTAGAAATTAAACAATATCTTTAGTAATTTAAACGTTAGGTTAAAAATAAAAAGTATGACTAACTATAAAAAATTATCCCTATTCTTTTCTCTTATAGTATTCTTTTCTTGTGTAGATAATTTAGATTTCGACCAAATTGATGAGTATACTTACGCACCTGTATATACATCTTCTTTGGCATATTTTAAAATTCTACCAGTACAGTTTTTTGATGTTTCGGGCACAATTCCTGTATCAGAAATTATTGACGAAACAGAATTTAGAATTTTTGATACTACTTATATTAGAGACAATATTATAAGATTGGCTATAGATATTGAAACAAAAAATGAAATTGATAGCGATTTTTTAGTCCAAATTAATTTCTTAGATGATAATAATCTTATTACACACCAGTTTAATACCATAAGAGTATCTGCAAATAATTTAAACCATACATTTAACGAATCTGTACAGGTAAGTACAAATCAAAACCTATTAAATACTGCCAAAGTATCTATGACTATTCGTCTAGATAATCCATCACCTCCATTAAATCCGTCAGATAGTAGTGAGTTGGAGCTTAAATCTTCAATAACTATTTATCTAGATTCAGATGTTTAACATAAAAAAAACGATTTATTTTTTATGCCTATTTATAGCCCTTAATTACTATTCTCAAAATAAGCAGATATTGTATGGTTTTGCAGAAATACCGCAAACGTTACTCTTAAACCCAGGCGCCGAGACAAATTATAATTTTCATATTGGTGTGCCTCTTTTATCCGGAATTTCAAGTGAATTTGGTGCTACTGGTTTTACCATTAAAGATATTTTTGCTGCGGATAATAGGCCTATAAATGATAAAGTATCTGAAGTTTTAAATAAGTTGGATAGTAGAGATCATCTAAAAATTTATTCTCAAATAGAAATTTTTAGTGGAGGTTATAGATCTGATGATAAAACCTATTTTAGTTTTGGGGCATATCAAGAAATCGATGGTATTTTTTACATCCCAAAAGACCCAATAACACTTCTTACAGAAGGTAATACTGCTTATTTAAATAAAAATTTTAATTTATCTCAAATCGCATACAAATTAGATTTTTTGGGAGTTCTTCATTTTGGTGTAACTAAAAACATACGCCAAAATTTAACAGTTGGTGCAAGATTTAAAATTTATTCTTCAATCTTAAATATACAATCAACAAATAATTCTGGAATTTTTACAACAACAGAAGGTACAAATAATATATACAGACATTCTTTAATAAATGCCAATGTAAATCTAAGAACATCTGGTTTAATTGCGAATGATGAATTTATAGATAGCCCTAGCGCATATATTAAAAACACCCTTTTAGGAGCTAACCTAGGCATTGGTTTCGATTTCGGATTTACCTACAAAGCCACTTCTCAGTTAGAAATTACAGGAAGTATTGTAGATTTAGGTTTTATTCATCATAAAAAAAATATTAAAAATTCTATTGTAAAAGGTACTTATGTTTTTGATGGCGTACAATTTGAATATGATCCGTTAAACGCGTCTAATTATTGGAAAGATTTAGATAATCTCTTAACAGATAAATTACCATCGGGTTCAAATCAAGATTCTTATATTTCTTGGAGACCAACTAAAATTAATGGTTCTTTAAAATACAATTTTGGAGAAAAAAGAAGTAAAATTTGCTATGATAATAACTATAAAGAGTTTTATAGAAATGCTGTTGGTGTTCAGTTATATAGTGTTATTAGACCTTTAAGTCCGCAATTGGCTTTAACAGGTTTTTATGAAAAAGCTTTTTCACAAACCTTTCGTGCAAAAGTAACCTATACCATAGACGATTATTCGTTCTATAATATTGGTGCTGGTATTTCTGCTAAAATAGGTAAAATTAATTTTTATGGAATGGTTGATAATATTGCCGAATTTAACGATATTGCATCAGCAAACAATATTTCTTTTCAGTTAGGTGTTAATTTAATTTTTTAAATTATGATAAAAAAAATAACAACTGTGCTAATTTTTTTCATAGCACTTTCAATAAATGGTCAACAAGAAAAAATAAACAATTATAAATATGTAATTGTTCCAAGTCAATTTAGTTTTCTAAAAACTACAGACCAATACCAAACAAGTTCTTTAACCAAGTTTTTGTTGAATAAAAAAGGATTTACCGCATTTTTAAGTAACGAAGATTTACCAATAGAATTATTACAGAATAGATGTTTGGCACTAATTGCAGAAGTTTTAGATGATTCTGGTATGTTTATGGTTAAAAACCAAATACAACTTAAAGATTGTTATGGTACTGTTTTATACACCTCTGAAGTAGGTAGAAGTAAAGAGAAAAACTATAAAAAAGGGTATCATGATGCCATTAGAAAAGCTTATAATAGTATGTCTAATTTATCTTATTCTTATAATCAAAAAACACCAATAAGAGAAATTACAAAGACGGTTATAAAGAAAACCATAAAGACAAAACAAGACCTTCTTACTAAAACAGATGTTCCTGTTAGAGTAAGTAGTGATGTAAAAGAATTAAAAACTTCTATCCCTAATAAAATAATTAATACAGATAGTGGTTTAACTAAAGAATTAAGTACATCTAAAAACGTACTATATGCACAAGCTATAGAAAACGGTTTTCAGCTAGTAAATACAGCGCCAGTAGTTGTTTTTCAGGTTTTTAGAACAAAAGTAAAAGATGTTTTTATTATTAAAGACAAAAACGGAATTTTATACAAAAACAATATTAATTGGATAGCAGAATACTACAATGGAAGTAAGCTAATTGTTGAAAAATATCAAATTAAATTCTAATAACCATACCTGTTTTTCCATCGATTTCTTAGAATTTCTCTAAATTGATTTTCTCTTGAATTGTTCCCCGG
The DNA here is from genome assembly GCA_964459905.1 of uncultured Polaribacter sp. GTDB lineage: Bacteria > Bacteroidota > Bacteroidia > Flavobacteriales > Flavobacteriaceae > Polaribacter. Next base: position 3,083 of record CAYWOM010000024.1, read on the forward strand.
TTCATAAATTTTAGTTCCAGAAATTTCATTTGGCAAAAATTCTTGTGCTATAAAATTGTTGTCGTAGTTATGCGAGTATTTATAGTTTTTACCATAGTCTAAATCTTTCATTAATTTTGTTGGCGCATTTCTTAAATGTAGCGGAACCGATAAATCTCCCGTTTTTTGCACCAAACTTTGTGCTTCATTTATGGCCAAATAAGAAGCATTGCTTTTTGCAGAATTTGCCAAATAAACTACACACTGACTTAAAATAATTCTAGATTCTGGGTTACCAATTACCGTAACAGCCTGAAACGTGTTGTTGGCTAAAATTAATGCCGTTGGGTTTGCGTTTCCAATATCTTCCGAAGCTAAAATTAACAATCTTCTGGCAATAAATTTAACATCTTCTCCGCCTTCTATCATTCTAGCCAACCAATAAACAGCTGCATTTGGGTCGCTACCTCTAATTGATTTTATAAATGCCGAAATAATATCATAATGTTGTTCGCCGGTTTTATCATAGCGTGCCGTATTTTTCTGAACCTTTTCTAAAACCAGTTTGTTGGTTATTTCTATTTCATCTTCGGTAGACACTAATAATTCAAAAATATTTAAAAGTTTTCTTGCATCTCCTCCAGATACTTGTAAAAGAGCGTCAGTTTCTTTTAATGTTATTTTTTTGGTTGATAAAATAACGTCTGTTTCTATAGCTCTGTTTAAAAGTGCAATTAGATCGTTTTTATCAAAAGAATTTAAAATATATACTTGGCAACGAGAGAGTAGGGCAGGTATTACCTCAAAACTAGGATTTTCTGTAGTTGCGCCAATTAAAGTAACCCAGCCTTTTTCTACAGCGCCTAATAAAGAATCTTGTTGCGATTTACTAAATCTATGAATTTCATCAATAAATAAAATAGGATTCTTTGCAGTAAACAATCCTCCGCTTTTTTTAGCTTTTTCTATTACTTCTCTAACATCTTTAACGCCAGAACTTATAGCACTTAAGGTGTAAAAAGGTCTTTTAGATGCGATTGCAATAATATTAGCCAAGGTAGTTTTCCCTATCCCTGGAGGTCCCCATAAAATTAATGACGGAATAATACCTTGCTTAATTAAATTTATTAAAACACCATTTTTACCTACCAAATGTTGCTGGCTAATATAGTCTTCTAATACTTTAGGTCTAATTCTTTCTGCTAAAGGTTCATTCACAAGTTTAAGTTTTAAGTGATGACTAATATCTGTACCAAATTTAAGCTTTTCTTTTATTTTTGCCTTATAGAATATTAAAAGTAAATTAATAGTCTGTCATTTTTGAGCAGCTAATAAGTTTTTATACAATTTACTGACAAAATAACTGATAATTTATTATGGCTATATTTTTGTAACTTCCATTTAGATGAATGATCAACAGCAATTAAAAATATCAAAATCAATATTCTTAATACCAACTTTATATGTGGTTAGTATTTGGGTTATTTATTGGATTGAAATTAATTATAGTTTTAATTTTAATAAATATGGCGTTTTCCCTAGAACTTTAGAAGGGTTTAGAGGTGTTTTTTTTACCCATTTTATTCATAGCAATACAAGTCATCTTTTTAATAATTCTATTCCTTTATTTGTACTTTTAAGCAGTCTTTTTTACTTTTATAGAAAGGTAGCCTTTAAAGTATTATTTTTTGGAGGTTTGTTTACAGGTTTTTTAACTTGGATTATTGCAAGAGAATCCTATCATATTGGTGCAAGCGGAATTGTATATTTATTGTTTAGCTTTGTTTTTTTTAGCGGAATTATTAGAAAACATTACCGGTTGGTGTCTTTATCTTTAGTTGTTATTTTTCTTTATGGTGGCATGATTTGGTATGTGCTCCCCATAAAAGAGGGCATGTCTTGGGAAGGTCATCTTTCTGGTTTTTTAGTAGGCTTTGTTTTTGCCTTTATTTATAAAAATAAAGGAATCACAAAAAAAGCCCATCAGTTTACACAAACAGACTTCGATTTGTTATTTGATGAGCACGGAAACTTTTCTCCACCTACAGAACCTGAAGATAAGTGTATAGAAGAAAATAAAGAATAAATATTTTTTTATTCAAATTTCACCAACCATTATTCACTAATAACTATCCGTTGTCTTACCCCTTCATAAAGAAAAGCACCACAAGCAACCGATACGTTTAAAGAAGCAATTTCACCAAGTATAGGAAGTTTTGCTTTATAGTCTACCATTTTTAATATGGATGGGTTTATACCTCTATGTTCAGAGCCCATTATTATTGCTATGGGTTGGTTAAAATTAACATCGTATACAGAATCTTCCGTTTTTTCTGTAGCTGCTACTGTCTTTATTTCTGCAGCTTGTAATTGAAACAAAGCATCTTTTATATGATCTACTTTGCAAATAGGTATTTTAAAAGCTGCGCCTGCAGACGTTTTAATTGTTTCTGCATTTACTGGTGCACTACCATTTTTTTGTATTATAATTCCATTAACTCCCGTACATTCAGCCGTTCTTATAATAGCACCAAAATTACGAACATCAGAAAGCTGATCTAATAACAAAAACATAGGTTTCTTGTCACTTTCTAAAGTTTCTTCTATTAGCTTTTCTAAATCATAAAATTCAATGGGTGATATTTGTGCAACTGCGCCTTGATGATTACTGTCCTTAGAGAGTCTATTCAACTTTTCAATTGGAACAATACTTGTAGCAATTCCTTTTTCTTTTATAAGTTTATTTAACTCATAGTAAAGTTCTCCGCGAAGTGCTTTTTGTAAGTATACTTTATTAATAGTAGAACCGCTTTCTATAGCTTCTATAATAGCTCTTATTCCAAAGATGTTTGTTGTTTCTTTTGTTGCTTCTGTTGTCATTTGGCAAATGTATGTTAAATAAAGAGCAAAAAAAAACCACCTCGTAAAGAGGTGGTTAAAATAACTTAATTATTTTTTAATAATTTAAAACAGCATTAGTACTTCTAACACTTTTTGTAGATTCTTTTCTCATAGAGTTAGATAATCTTACTAACTCATCCATAGACATATATTGAGAGTTCTGACCTCTTGCATAGGTTCCAATTCTTGTGTATAAGTAATCTATATCATCTAATGCACTATCATCATCAGAAAAGTATAAGCTAACATAATGTGTAATTGTTCCTGCATCAAAGTCATAAAAACCTGGAAGCGTAAAAGGTAAGCCAAAGAATGAACCACCATAATGACTCCAATAAGTAGATACACCACCTGCAGTAATTACAGAAGGTACATTAGGCATTAAATCTAATTCATCTGCAACAGTAGGATTAATTACAATTGGTAATGTTTCAGATTCTGCTCCTCCAAAACCACTAAATAGGTTAATTCCTTTCAACGTATGGCCTGTTGCATCAGTATCATCAGCAACTATTTCAAAAGTACCTGCATCTGGTAAGAAAACACCTGGGTTACCTGCAAATAAACCTGAATAAAAACCAGACAATCCACCATAAAATTGAGTAGTGTAATTGTACATACCTGGTGTTAATTTAGCTTTTTCTGCAATTGTAAAATCTCTAGTCCAAAAATAGTAACCAAAACCACTTAATGCATCTACACTTTTACCAGAGTTATCTTTAAAAGTATCTGCCGACCAAGTTACTAAAATAGCATCATCTGGCGCAAAAGTACCGTGGTCTGCAATAGAAATTGTAGTACCATTCATAGTAATTGCAGCAGGATCGCTAACTGTAATTGTTCTTCCACTAAAGAAACCAGTAAATATAATATCACCGCCTTGGTAAAATACAGGCTCGCTAAAAGCTAAGTTAATAGCAGTAAATGAGCTATTTGCACCTGGTTGTACATTGTGTGCAGGTGTTGTGTTATCTCTAACAAATACAGGTGCTGCAGTATCTGGTGTCGTTACAGTTAATTTTGTAACAGTTTCAGAAATAAAGTTGTCTGTACTTTTGTGTATAGCATATACATCATACGTATAAGCTCCAAATATTGCACTATCTACTAAAATATCTACAGGAGTACTACCGTCTACATCAAAGCTACCAGCTTGTTGAAAACTAGCTGCACCTCCATGCACTTGAGTAGAAGTTGGTGCAGCAGTACCAGCTGGTACAACTACATAATATCCTTTTCCTTCAGAAGTTGGGTTGTAAGTAACGCCAAAACTATTGTCTGAACTAGCAGTTGCATCTTCTGTTATTGTAAATGTTGCTGGAGATGTATATACAGCTGGTGTATATCCAGTTTCATTTGTTGTATCACAAGAGTATAGCAAAGTTGCCAATGCTATTACACCAAGGATCTTGTTTATTTTTAATTTCATGGTTTTTCTTTTTTAATTTTTCGTTATAGTCTCACTGTACACTCTTCTAACAGCACCACCTTGATATAATGTGTAATTTAACACCATCGTCTCAGAACAAGATGTATATATTCCGGTAGCTTCGATATCATATAAGTCTTGAATATCTCCGTTCCAGGTAGTTGTACATAATGGTTGTAAAGGAATACTAATAGCACCTGTAACTAAATCTAGATTTACTATTACTTTATTACTAACTACAACTACTTCATCCCAGTATGCGGTATCGGTAATCCAAGCATAGCTCAATCCTTCCATTAATAAGTTTGTACCATCAAAAGAAGTAGTAACCATTGTGTCATTTGGTCCAGCTTCACTTGCAGGAACAGTATCTTGACCACTCCAACTTGCTGCACCTAAACCTTCTAGGCTAAATTCACAGTCATCATCTTGAAGCGTTACAACCATCGTTTTTCCAAAACCATCAGGTCCAGGAAATCCTAAGGTAACAGGAGCATCATTTAAAGTAATTGTTATTACTTTATCTCCATCCTCATCTGCGTTGTCTATTGGTACTATTTGTAAAACATCTCTAAATACTCCTGTAGCCAAATTAAAACTAGATTTGCCATCTACAATTGTATAATGTACACCTTCAACTGCATTATCTGAAGTAATAGTAAAACCTACACTACTAGCCGATGTTGCAGCTTCTGCAGAAGTAGATAAATTTAAAACTACATCTATTGCACCTGCTGTAGATTCTAATACAGATACAGCGCTAGATTCTAAGGATACAAATGCATCTGTAGGAAAAGATAAAGAATCTATTGTTTCTTTACTTTCATCGCAAGAAACAAACAATGTAACTGCGGCAAAAATTGTTAATATTTTTTTCATTATTTTTATCATTTTAAATTATTAATATCCTGGTGATTGCACCATGTTTGGATTACGATTTAATTCATTGATACTAATTGGAAGATTAAATCTGTGATCTCCAGCTGGTAAAGTTTTTACATTAGCAGGTACTCCAGTACCATCTGATAAATGTCCAAAATCAGATCTTTGTACTGGTAATCCCATTCTTTTTAAATCTGTAAAACGAGACCCTTCAAAAGCTAATTCTAATCTTCTTTCTAATTGAATTGCATCTTTTAATGCTTGTCCTGCTTCTCCTCCAGAAGTAAAGCCAGCATATCTTTGAGATCTTACAGCATCTAAAGCAGTTAAGGCAGCCCCGTCTAAATCTTGTGCTGCTAAAGCTTCTGCTTTAATTAACATTACTTCTGATACTCTTAAAATTTTTGCATCTACATTACCTAAAGAAGTAGCAATTACACTAGAATACCATTTGGTAACATGGTTGTAATCATTTCCTTCAAATGGGCTAGTTTCAAAATAAGCTGTTAATCTAACATCTGTAGCATCATATAAAGAATAAAAAGCAAAATCTGGAACATATTCAGATTTGATACCACCTGCTGTTTGGCTATAAGGTACCCCTAAACCAACACTTGTAACATCATCATTTCTTAAACCAAAAATAACACCATCTTTACTTGAATCATTCCAAATACCTGTAAAGTTTGCTCTAGAAGCAACTGTAGCAGTTACTTTATTTGCAGCAGTTACAGCAGCAGGCATATTACCCATGTGTAAATATACGTTTGCTAAAACACCATTTACTGCATTTTCACCCATTCTATATACCCCATTAGAAGTATTAATTAATGTAGCTGCAGTAGTCAATTCTGTTACTATTGTATCATAGAATCCTGCGATTGTTAAATCTCTCGAAGGAAAATCGCTAATATCTTGTATCGTAACATATGGCATTGCTAAACTAGCACTAGAACTTGCGTTTTGCGTAGGTATTTCTCCATAGTACTTAATAATATCAAAATGTGCTAAGGCTCTAATTGCCATTGCTTCACCCATAATGTTATTTTTAAATGCACCGTCTTCTAACTTATCTATATTAGCTAGTATTATGTTTACATTTCTAATGGAAGCATAAGCAGAGATAGTAAAGAAAAACCCAGAGTTTTGATCGATATCCCAGTCATTTCTAGCGCTTTGGCTTTGTCTTCCTTCTGTACTAATAATTACATTGTCAGATAACACCTCTAATCCTTGAATGGTTCCACCATAATATGGTGAGTTTAGCATTCTAAGGTATGCGCCGTTTAGGGCATTTGTAAAATCACCTTCATTTTTAAATGCTTCTTCAGCTGCTACTTCATCCGAAGGAAAAGTATCGAGTCTGTTATCACAAGAACTTATTGCGACAACTAAAACTAATAGTATTAATATATATTTTTTCATCTTTATTGTTTTTTTAAAATTTAAGATCGATACCAAAAGAAATAGTTGTTAACGTAGGGTAACTATTTAAACTGTATTCACCTGGTATTTGTGTTCTTGTTGAGCTACCTGGGTTAGATTCAGCAGAACCAATACCTACTTCTGGATCTCCTTTGTAATAAGGTACATAAGTCCATAAGTTTTGGCCTGTTAAAGACATTCTAATCTGAGAAAAAGGAACTTTTTCTAAAAATTTAGAAGGCAAGCTATACCCAAGTTGTAAGTTTCTTAGTCTTAAGTAATCTCCTCTTTGTAAATATCTTGTACTAGATCCACTAGAAAAGTTTCTGTTATTTGCATTTGTAGTACCGTTATAACCGTTTAAAACTGGGTTTGGTAATACATTTGTATCTCCTGGTTGTTTCCAGTAATTAAAAGCATCTACTCTTTGGTTACTGTTTGCACTAGTACCATCAGATAAAAGTTGATTTTCTACTTCGTTGTAAATATAATTACCTCCTTTAAAGTAAAAATCTGCAGTAATATCTAAACCTTTATAAGATATAGAAGTATTAAAACCACCATCGAAAGTTGCAAAAGGTGTTTTACCACTTAAAACAACATTGTCTGTGTTACTTGTAGTAACGTTATCATTAGCGTCTAAGAATAAAGCTTGCCCGTTTGCAGGGTTTACACCTACATATCTAGGTAAGAAAAAAGTATGTACTTGTTCGCCTACACTTAAAATAGAATAACGTGCATAATCTACCTGTAAATCGTCTTCCGAAGCTAATTTAATTACCTTAGAGTCATACGTACTAAAAGTTACACCAGCACTCCATCTAAAGTTTTCATTTCTAATAA
>CAYWOM010000025.1:0-10153 GCA_964459905.1 uncultured Polaribacter sp.
TTCAAATATATCTTTACCTAAATCTATTAATTGGTAGGGTTTTGTTTCATCTAATAAATATTTCCTCAAGCTTTGTCCGTATTTTGCTCTCATCCATTTATTGGAAGTTATATATCCTAAAACACCATTTTCTTTTAAAATTTGGTTACCTTTTTCATAAAATAAACAATACAAATCACCAGTACTTTCATAAGTTTTATAATCACATTTTTTTAGATGCGCAGAAATGTTTTTCATTTTTTGTAATTGAACATAAGGTGGATTCCCAATAACAACATCAAAACCACCTTTTTCAAATACTTTAGGAAACTCTGTTTCCCAAGAAAATGCTTTATCACCAGCAACCGCTTTGTTATCAATTAAAGAATTACCACATTTAATATTGCTGTTTAAATCGTTTAATTTACGTCTTGGTTGTGCGGTACGTAACCATAAAGAGAGTTTTGCTATTTCTACAGATTCTTCATTTAAATCTACCCCAAAAATATTGTTTTCTAAAATGGTGTTTTCAATATCAGAAAACTGAAACCCACCACCTAATACTTTTGTTTTTAGTTCATCTATATAGGTGTGTTCTTTTATTAAAAAATCTAATGCTTGGTTTAAAAATGCGCCAGAACCACAGGCTGGGTCGCAAATGGTTAGTTGCAACAACCAAGTTCTATAGGTGTCTAATAAACTTACTAAATTGGTAATTGTGGCTTTGTTTCTGTTTTTTCGTCCTTTAAAATATTCTTCTTCTTTTATGCCTAATTCGGTTTTCTTTTCTTCGCATAATTTACCTACTGTATTTTCTACAATATATTTGGTTATGTATTTTGGGGTGTAAAAAACACCGTCTTTTTTACGTTTGCTGGTTTGCTTGTCAAAATTTGCTCCTTCAATTTCTGCATTTACACTTTCTATTTCGTTTAAAGAGTTTTCAAAAATATGCCCAAGAATATTTACATCTACTTGGCTTTCAAAATCGTACCCAGCTAATTTGTGCGTGTGTTTGTATAGTAATTCATTGTCTATAATTAAACCGTCTAATAAAGTATCTTCTTTAAAAAGTCCGCCATTGTATGCGTAAATTTCGCCTCTACTTTTTGTACCTTTTCTACCTTGATCTAAAAAGTTAAAGTATTGTTTAAATAGGTTGTAAAGTGGTCTTTCATCTCCAAAATCATTATCTGCTTTCCACTTTTCTAAAATAAGTTCTGTACTATTTGCGGGTAATAAACCTCTATCTTCTGCAAAGAATATAAACAAAAAACGGTCTATTAATTTTTGCGATTTTTTAAAGAGTGCTAATTTTACGTTTTTCTCTAATTGTTGTTGTTCTGTTTTTTGTTGTTCAGATAAGTCCTCAAGAGATTGCTTCGTGCCTCGCAATGACGATTCTAACTTTAACCGTTTTACATTATTCTTAACTAAATCTCTATATAGCTCTCTTTTAAAAAGTGAGTAATCTTTGTAAAATTCTTTGGTAATTTGTTCTTCTTGTACTATAGATGCTTCTTTAATTTTTAAAGGTACATTGTTTATAATATTGTCTTTTTGTAAACATAAATAGAAGAGTTGAAAACGTTCTTTGGTAAGTTCAAATAAATTAAACTCTTCAAATTCTGTAGCATCATTTATATAAAACCGTAATTTCTCGAAATTAGAAGTAATTACATATACGCATCCTTTTTGATTTGCTTTATAATCGAAGGCTTGTTTACGTATGCTTTCTAAATCTTTTGTATTTGTGCCTTTTAATTCTATAACACCAATTGCAATATCTTTATGTAAGATTGCTCCATCTGCTTTACGTGCATTATTTTGGTTTTTATATTCTGCTACTAAATTAAAATCTGCTTTTGGCTTTAGTGTATAATCTAAAATATGTACAAATAACTCTGTTAAAAAAATACCTTGATATTCTTCTTCTTTAGAGCTTCTAATATTTTCTTGTATGGTAGGATTTAAAAAATAGGTTGCATACTTTTTATAGGCTTTTTCTACAATAGCCACCTCTTGTAAGTTAATGGCATTTTTTAAAACTGATGTTTGAAATAAAGACATATTTGGGGTGCAATTTTTTAGAATTATAAAAATATAATTTTAATTTTAAATAGGTGTATTTTTTTTAAAATAATGAAGTTGAAAGACACATTACAATGCTGTTCTCTTAATTTTTGTAATAGTAAAATTAAAATGTAGTTTACTTTTTTTTTAAAAATTTATGCGCTGCTCTTTTGGTTTACCGTAAATTTATTTTATAAAGATTTTTGTTTAAAAAAGAGCATCAATAAACAACTATATTTTTTAAATTAAAAAAACCCTAAGCTTTCGCTTAAGGTTTTTTCGTCTAACCAAACTTAGTATAAAACTAACTACTACTGTCTTTAATAATTTTTAATCTCCCAAATAAAAATTATCTTTTTTATACTACTCTCTTTTTTCTCTTACGAGACAATTTTTTCTTTTACTTTTTCTTTTACTTTTTCTTTTACTTTTTCTTTTCAATTTTTCCCACACTTTTAAGACACAGCTTTATTTAATAAGTCACAAAATTAAATAATAAAACAAAAAAAACTCGAGAAATTTCTCGAGTTTAGTTTAAATATTGTTTAATTGCTATGCGATGTTCGGGTATACTTTTGTTGTAATTCTCTACCAATATTTCTAGTATTTCCGGTGGCTGATGCCCTATTTCGTTTTTGTTTTTATACTTAGAAACATATAAGTTATAAGAAGTATTATTTTTTTCGAAAATTAAAAAATGTGTATCATTTAATACTGTAAAACTAATTTCATTCCCTGTAAAAGTCTCTGATTCATCTTTAAAAAATGAAGAGAATTCGTAATAATTAAAAACGTTTTCCATAATTTATAGTAATTCGGCCGATAAACCTAGTTGTAATAATTTAGAACATCTTGGTTCTAAATCTTTATACTCGCCAGATTTTACGGTGCATTTTCCTTTATAATGCACTAAAGTTGCGCATTGTTCTGCTTGTACCAAGGTATGCTCGCAAACATCTACTAAAGAATCTATTACATGATCGAATGTATTTACATCATCATTATGTAAAACAATCTGGTGTTGAAATGTTTCTTGCTCTAAAACAGCAACTTCTTCTTGTATTTTTTCTTTTGTACTCATAATAACAAAATTACAACTTATTGTATTTTAATGCAACCCAATTATTTTTTTCTATAAAAGTTTCTAATTTTAAATTGTATTTAGAAACTTCTGCATCTATTATAGAGATGTCTTCTTTATAAAAGCCACTTAAAAGTAATATTCCTTTTTCGTTAAGGCAATTGGTGTAGGTTTTTATATCCATTAACAAAATATTTCTGTTGATGTTTGCAATAATTACATCGTACTTTTTATTAATTAAAAGAGATGCGTCTCCTTCAAAAACAGAAATATTAGAACAATTATTACGGGTAACATTTTCTAGTGAATTTTCATAACACCAATTATCAATATCTATAGCATCTAATTGTTTTGCGCCTTTCATTTCGGCAAAAATTGCTAAAATACCGGTGCCACAACCCATGTCTAAAACTTTCTTTCTTTCTAAATCTAATTGCAACAAATGCTGCACCATCATGTGTGTGGTTTCATGATGACCGGTACCAAAACTCATTTTTGGTTCTATTACAATGTCGTATTTTAAATTAGGGTTTTTATGAAAAGGTGCGCGAATACTTACCAAATTATCTACCTGAATCGGAGAAAAATTCTTTTCCCATTCTGCATTCCAGTTAGTTTGGGCTACCTCATTTTTATTGTATTGAATAGAAAACTCATTAGAATTTAAACTAAAAATATCGTTTAATATCTGTTCATTCCAATGGTCTTTTTGAATGTAAGCTGCAAGGCCGTTTTCGTTTTCTACAAAACTTTCAAAACCAACAGCGCCTAATTCTGCAATTAAAATTTCTGTTGCTGGTTCTTTAGGTGAAATTGTAAAATTGTATTCTATATATATATTGTCCATAAATTGTATTCAAAAAAAAATGCATCAAGATTTTAAAAATCTCGATGCAAATTTATTGTAAATATCTTAAAGTGTTTGCCTTAAATAGCTTTAATAATTGCAGAAAAATCTGCTACATTTAAAGCCGCTCCACCAATTAAACCACCATCTACATCTGGTTTAGAAAAAATTTCTTCTGCATTTGCAGGCTTTACACTTCCACCATATAAGATAGAAACTGCATCTGCAACTTCTTTAGTGTATTTTTTTTCTATGATACTTCTAATAAACGCGTGCATTTCTTGCGCTTGATCTGCGCTTGCAGTTTCTCCGGTACCAATTGCCCAAACTGGTTCGTAAGCCAAAATAATGCTTTTCCAAGCGCTTGCTTCTAAATGAAATAATGCGTTTGATACTTGACTTTCTACTACTGCAAAATGGTTTTCAGATTTTCTGTCTTCTAACAATTCTCCAAAACAGAAAATGGTTTCTAATTTATTTTCTAAAATTGCATCTACTTTTGCCGCCAAAGCTGCATCTGTTTCATTAAAATAAGTTCTTCTTTCTGAATGCCCTAAAATAACCGTTTTAATTCCGATTGCTTTTAACATATCTGCAGAAATTTCGCCTGTATACGCGCCATTTTTAGCTTGGTGCATATTTTGTGCAACTACTTCTATTTTAGAGTTTTTAGCCGTCTTAATAGACGAAGATAAATTTACATAAGTAGGTGCAACAATTACACGTGTGTTTTCTAAAGCTTCGTTTTTAATTGATTTTTGTAAATCTTTAATTAATTTTTTGCTTTCCTTCTTATCATTATTCATTTTCCAGTTTCCTGCTACTATTTTTGCTCTCATAATTTTTATTTTACACCTTTAAAAAGGCTATATTTTATACGTATTAGTAAGTTGTAAATTTAAGAAATGGAAAACAGAAAATCATTGAGAAAAACAAATAGTTACTAAAACGATTTATATTTACACTTTTAAAGCTTCTTTTATTTTATTACTTGATGCGTCTGTGGCATTAAACACTAATATTTCTCCGTTTTTATCAATAACCAAGTACCTTGGAATCCAACCTAAATTTAAAAAATCAACTAATTCGCCTTTCTTCATTCCTTTAGGAAGATTGTAATGTTCGCCTTTGATTGCATGTTTTTCTACGCCATATTTCCAAGAACTGGCTTTTGTATCAACAGATAAAAACAAAAACACAACTTCTGGAAATTCTTTTTGTAACTGTTTTACTTTTGGTATACCTACCAAACAATCTCTGCACCAAGAAGCCCAAACATCTATTAAAATTTTTTTTCCTTTGTGCGCTTCCAACACTTCTTTAAAGGTGAAAGAAATAGTATCTATTGTAACTATTTTTTCACTAAGCGCTTCTTTAGAAAACGTTGTTGGCGTCTCTAAATTACAAGAAGTAAAAATTACTAAAAATAAGATTGCTGTTTTTTTTATCATAATTTAGTTTACATATTTTGTCTTGTAAGTTGTTTATTACTTACATTTAGTAACGCTATTTAAAAACAAATTTAAGTACTTTTGCATAACTTTTAGAAAACAAATGACTACAAAAGAACTTACCTACCAAATTAGAAAAAAAAACTCGTTTTTATGTATTGGATTGGATGTAGATTTAGCTAAAATTCCATCTCATTTACTACAGGAAGAAGATCCTATTTTTGCGTTTAATAAAGCCATTATTGATGCTACACACCATTTATGTGTGGCCTACAAACCAAATACGGCTTTTTATGAAGCGTATGGAATTAAAGGCTGGCAATCTTTAGAAAAAACTATTGTTTACTTGAATGAAAAATATCCAGAAATATTTACAATTGCAGATGCAAAACGTGGCGATATTGGCAACACCTCTACCATGTATGCCAAAGCTTTTTTTGATGACTTAGCCTTTGATTCTGTAACAGTTGCCCCTTATATGGGCAAAGATTCTGTAGAACCTTTTTTAGCTTTTAAAAATAAACACACTATTATGCTTGCTTTAACCTCTAACGAAGGTGCGTTTGATTTTCAAACAAAAAAAATTGATGGTAAAGAAGTGTATAAACAAGTTTTAGAAACCTCTAAAGCTTGGCAAAATTCTAAAAACTTAATGTACGTTGTTGGCGCAACAAAAGCAGCGTATTTTAAAGAAATTAGAAAAATTGTTCCTGATTCCTTTTTATTAGTTCCGGGAGTTGGCGCACAAGGTGGCAGTTTAGAGGAGGTTTGTAAATATGGTTTGTCTAAAAATATTGGTTTGCTAATTAACTCTTCTCGTGGAATTATTTATGCTTCAAAAAATAAAGATTTTGCAGAAATTGCTGCTTTAAAAGCCAAGGAATTACAAAAAGAAATGGAAAAATTTTTATACTAAATAAAGCCTCAAAAAAATTATTTTTTGAGGCTTTAAATTTTTTATAATTATATTGGGTTTTGAATAATATTTGGGTTGGCATTAATTTCTTCTCGTGGTATTAACCAGGTCCATCTAAGATCACCCGCTGGAACCTGTAAAACATTACCCGTAAGAGAAGCGGTATGTTGCCCACCTGTTCTATCTAAAGGTAAGTTTAAACGTTTTAAATCAAGAAATCGAAAACCCTCTCCCCAAAGTTCTATTCTTCGATGTATCATAATTTCATCAATAAGTGCTTGCCCTGTACTTGTAGATAAGGTATACGCAGTATCTCTAGTAGCTATTAAATCGAATAAAGCTTGTGCACCTTGTGCAGCTACACCTCCACGAGCTTCGGCTTCAGCTTCAATTAAATACATTTCTGCAGCACGCATTAAAGGAACATCCATTCTACTATCTCCTGTAGAAACAGAAAGAAATTTTTGATTTGTATACGGATGTCTTGAATGACGAGAAGAAATTTCTTTGTCTGATGGTAAATTTGGATGCGAACCATCTTCTGACCACAGTGTTTTACGAATATCCGTAGCAGAAATTAAATTGAATAATTCTGAACTAATAGACCTAGGGTTACCTCTAATAGCAGAAGAACTAAAATTTCTAGAAATAAAAGCCCCAAAGTTAGCAAAGGTATCTGTTTGATCTGGAATTATTTGACTAGCCCACATAAACTCGCTAGTATTCTCTGATTGATCTCTAAAGCCATTTGCATACGTTGCTTGATCCATAAGCACAAAACCTGCTCTAGCTTGTTTAGCAAATGTAATTGCTGTAGAATATTGGCCTTGTGTTAAAGCTATTCTAGCTTTAAGTCCTCTAGCAACAGCAACGCTAATATGAGATTTATTTGTTCTAGCTAAACCATCTAAAAGCAGAATAGCCCTATCTAAATCGTCATTGGCTAATTGATATACTTCTTCTACAGTATTTCTAGCTTGTAACAAAAATTCATCTGAATTGGTTAATTTATAAGGTACACCTAATTGGGTGTTTCCTCCACCAGGAACATATCTGTTTCCATAGACTTGCACTAGCTGATAATGTGAAAAAGCTCTATAAACTAACGCTTGCCCAATAAGGTTATCTCTTTCTTCTTGCGTACCTTGAGTATCTGCATTTATGCCATCTAAAATAATATTTGCATTCGCAATAATGTGATAATATAAAATATATGGAAATCTGCTATAAAAATCAGTATCGCTGCTTCCTGCAGTCCATTGATAAACACGATTAAACCATTGGTTTCTATTGTTTACATGGTCTTCTCCCATACAATCTAAATGAATAAAATGAGACCCAATACCCCCGTTACCTTGCGTAGTTTCGTATCTAATGTATAACGAACGATGTATTCCATTAAGTACTTTTAAAGCATTTGCTGTAGACGAGATTGCTAACTGGTCTGCAACTTGATTTGTTGGTTGTGTTTCTAAAAAATCTTTTTCACATGCGCTTAAAAACAAACTCATTGTTATTAAAAGAATAGAATATTTAATAATTTTTTTCATTATTTCTTTTATTTAAAATTTTACATTAATTCCAAAAGTTATAACTCTTGATGGTTCAAACACATTTGTTGTATTACCAGAAAATGCTTGTTGCTGGCTAAGTCCTCTACGTTTATTTATGTTAAACACGTTTTCTGCATTTGCATATAATTGAAAGCTAGACATGCCCATTTTTTCTGTAAATGTTTTTGGTAATGTATATCCAAAATTTATTTGTCTTAAACTTAAAAAAGAAGCATCATGTAAAAATCTATCTGAAGTAGCAATCCATTGGGTAGCTAAAACAGCATCATTTCTTGGAATATCTGTAATATCTCCAGGCTGTCGCCATCTATTAAGTATGTCTGCATGTAATGCACCTCCATAACCACCAGTATCATGTAGGCCTCTATAATTTAAATCTAAGTTTTTACCGCCTATTTGATAAGTAAATAAAAAATCTAAATTAAAATTTTTGTAGGTAAATTTAGAATTAACAGCACCAAAAAGATCAGGAATTACAGTTCCAGCATAATGAAATCTAGCATTATTACTAAACGGTGTTACCGCAACGCCATCTACAGTTCTAACTCCTGTAGCAGTGACATCTTCGGCTACAAATAAACCAGAGCCATCTGCAGGATCTACCCCATACCAATCTCTAATGTAATAATCAAATAATCCTTTCCCTACCTTTAGCTGCTTGGTACCATTAGTTATTGAGTCTTGTGGTAAACTTTTAAATTCATTATTTAATGTTGATGCATTAACGGTCATAGACCAATTGAAATCGTTTTTTTTAATAATATCATAAGTTAAACTAACTTCGACACCACTATTTTCTAATTCTCCAATATTTTGTAGTTGCGAATCGTCGAAATTTGTACCACCTGCAGATAAAGGAAGTGGAACAGCAAAAATTAAATCTTTAGAGTTTTTAGTATAATATTCTACACTACCACTTAAGTTATCAAAAAGAGTAAACTCAAGCGCAAAATCAAAATTCTCTAAAGTTTCCCATTTTAAATTAGGAGAAGCTTTACTTCCTAAAACAACCCCAGCCTCATTTGCATTATTAAAACCTAAATCTAACAATCCTTGATACGCATAATAAATTCTTGTGGCATCAACTCTAAGTACATTATTATTACCAACTTCACCGTAAGAAGCTCTTAGCTTTAGTTGATTAATCCAATTTACGTCTGCAATAAATTTTTCTTTATGCATGCTCCAAGAAGCTCCTAAAGAATAAAATGTACCCCATCTTGTGTTTTCAGAATAGATAGAAGATCCATCGGTACGAATAGAACTACTAAAGAAATATTTTCCATCAAAATTATAATTAAACCTTCCAAAATAACTTTCATCAGTTAATTCATCAAAAGCTGAATCTCCGCCAGTTAATGTTACAAAATTATCAAACTCTTCTATTCCAATAAAAATTTGTTCATCTTTATTTGCGTTTAAATCTTGAAACTCTAAGCTTTGTGATTCATGACCAACTAATAACTCAAAATTATGCACTTCATTAAATGATTTTTGATAATTAAGTAATTGATTTAATCCAATGGTAGTTGTTCTAAAACTACGTTTAAATATATCTCCATCAGGAGCTCCATCACCAACTAATGGGCTTCTAAAACGGCTTCTATAAAATGCCTGGTATTCGTAAGATAAGTTGGTTGTAAATGTTAATCCTTCTGCAAGTGTAAATTCGGCATTACTTTTCATTACCAAGTTAATATTTTCTCTAATATCATTGTCATTTAGTATTTCTGCTAAAATATGCCTACCCGAACTCGCGTCTGGTGTTCTATTATCATCTAAATCGAATATACGATTGCCATTTTCATCTAAAATAAATGCCCCAGAAGCATCATGTTGATAAATAGGATAAATTGGCCCAATACTTCTAGTAAATCGAAATGGGTTTACAAAACTGGTACTTCCTGCTGTTTGCGCTTGATTTTGTTCAGAAACTCTACCAGACATATTTAACCCAAGTTTTAGCCATGATTTTGCATTATAATTTGCATTTAATCTAGCTGTTACTCTTGTAAAATCGGAATCTAAAATATATCCTTTCTCGTCTAAATACCCCATAGAGGCAAAGAAATTACCTTTGTCTAATCTTTGGCTAAAATTTAAATCTACATTTTTTCTAATACCCGCTCTCGAAATTGCGCCCTCCCAATCTAAATCGGTATAAATTAATTGAGCATTTGGGTTAATCTTACCATCAATACCAACAATTTGATTATTAGGCACGTTAAATGG
>CAYWOM010000026.1:0-10092 GCA_964459905.1 uncultured Polaribacter sp.
TGAAATCAACTTTATGTAGCGATTTCGGGGCGCAAAGATACGTTGTTTTTAGTTGGAGTAAGGTATAGCTAAAGGTTTCTAAAACATCGTAGAAGTAAAAAGATGTAATTAATTTTTAATTTGTGCGTTTTAACGGGCTTTACACTGTATCTTTTTGCTAAAAAAGCAAAAAGGATGCCGTTTCAATCCCGAACGCTAATTGAGCGTTTATCAAATTTCTATAATTTTTTTAAATCCTTTTATTGTTAATTTTTTTTGATATGTATTTTACAAGTGGTAATTTCATCACTTTAAACCAAACGTTATTTCCTATGAAATTTATTTTCAAGTTTTTACTGATGATTTTTTCGGCAACAAGTATTGCACAAATTGCTACAAATTCTAAAATTATTCAAGAATCATTAGCGCAAAAAAGACAAATGATCCAATCTTCGTTGGTAAAAAACCTACCCTTTACCAATATCGGGCCAACTGTAATGAGCGGTAGAGTTGCAGATGTTGCTGTAAACCCTAACAATACCATAGAATTTTATGTAGGTTACGCTTCAGGAGGTTTGTGGTATACAAACAACAATGGAACCACTTTTACCCCAGTTTTAGACAATTCGCCAACACAAAATGTAGGCGATATTGCAGTAGATTGGACTTCTGGAACGATTTGGGTTGGAACAGGAGAAAAAAATTCTTCACGTTCTTCGTATGCAGGAATCGGAATAATAAAATCTACAGATAAAGGTAAAACGTGGATAAATGTTGGTTTGCTAGATTCGCATCACGTAAGTAGAATTCTCATCAACCCAAAAAATGCAGATGAAGTAATTATTGGAGTAATTGGTCATTTATATTCTTCAAACGCAGAAAGAGGAATTTTTAAAACTACTGATGGTGGAAAAACATGGGCAAAATCATTATTTATTGATGAAAATACAGGAGTAATTGATGTTGCTTTTGCACCAGAAAACTTTAATATAATGTACGCAGCTTCTTGGGAAAGAGAACGAAAAGCATGGAATTTTGATGGCGACGGAAACAATTCTGCAATTTATAAAAGTACAGATGCAGGAAGTTCTTGGACAAAAATTGCAGATAAAAGTGGCTTTCCGGTAGGAAATGGAGTTGGTAGAATTGGTTTAGCTGTTTTTAATGAAAACACCGTTTATGCTTTGCACGATAGTCAGTTTAGAAGACCGAAAACAAAAGAGCAAAAACCTTCAGACGATTTAATAAAAGAAAATTTTAAAACCATGTCTTCTTCAGATTTTTTAAATCTAACCGATAAAAAATTGAATACCTATTTAAAAAATAACGGATTTCAAGAAAAATATAACGCCGAAAATGTAAAACAAATGGTACGCGTTGGCACTGTAAAACCAATAGATTTAGCAAGTTACTTAGAAGATGCAAATTCAATGTTATTTGACACTCAGGTTATTGGCGCAGAGGTTTTTAAAACTACAAATGGTGGAACTTCTTGGAAAAAAACACATGCTAATTTTTTAGACGGCGTGTATAGTTCTTACGGCTATTATTTTGGTGAAATAAGAGTAGATCTACAAGATGAAAACGGAATTTATGTTTTAGGGGTTCCGATTATAAAATCTAAAGATGGTGGAAAAACGTTTAGTTCTATCAGCAAAGAAAATGTGCATTCAGATCATCAAGCATTGTGGGTAAATCCAAAGAAATCGGGTCATATTTTAAATGGAAACGATGGCGGATTAAATATGTCTTATGATGATGGAGAAAACTGGACAAAATTAAACGACCCTGCAGTTGGGCAATTTTACTCCGTATATGCAGACAATCAGAAAAACTATAAAGTATATGGCGGTTTGCAAGACAACGGCGTTTGGGTTGCAGATAATAACGCAAGAATAGATAAACGTTGGCAACAATCTGGTCAGAATCCGTACGAATCTATTATGGGTGGAGACGGAATGCAAATTCAGGTAGATGATAGAAACCCTAATATTGTATATACAGGGTATCAGTTTGGTAATTATTATAGAATTGATAGAGAAAAAGAAACGGAAAAATACATTCAACCAAAACACACATTGGGCGAAAACCCTTACAGATTTAACTGGCAAACACCCATCTATTTATCAAAACATAATCAAGATATTATCTATTTAGGAGGTAATAAATTGCACAGATCTTTAAACCAAGGTGATGATTGGGAAACCATTTCTGACGATTTAACAACGGGCGGAAAAAAAGGAAATGTTGCCTATGGAACACTAACTTCAATTTCTGAAAGCCCGTTTCAGTTTGGTTTAATTTATGTGGGTTCAGATGATGGATATATCAATGTAACCAAAAACGGTGGCGGAAGTTGGATGCGAATTTCTAATAATTTACCTCAAAATTTATGGGTTTCAAGAGTCATTGCTTCAGCACATAAAAAAGAACGAATTTATGTTACTTTAAACGGATATCGTTTTGATGATTTTACAACCTATATTTATGTTTCTGATGATTATGGACAAACCTGGAAAAGCATTAGCAATAACATTCCAACATCACCAGTAAATGTGATTAAAGAAGATTCTGAAAACGAAAATGTGTTGTATGTTGGTACAGATAATGGATTGTATGTTTCTTTAAATAAAGGAAGTTCTTGGGAAGCATTCAGTAAAGATTTACCAAATGTTGCGGTGCATGATTTGGTGATTCAACCAACAGCAAAACATTTGATTGTTGGAACCCACGGAAGAAGTTTGTATAAAACGGATATTGCTCCAATTCAAAAAATGACAACAGATATTTTAAAAAAATCAGCGCATGTTTTTGCAATCGAAGATATTAAAAAAAGCAAAAATTGGGGACGTTCTTGGAGCCAGTGGAGAGAAGCAAATACACCAGAATTGAAGATTTCTTTTTACTCGAATTCAGCTAAAAAAGCAGTTATTGAAATTTATTTTAGTGATGCTGAAACAAGTTCAGCACAAATAGTAAACTCAATATCTGTGGATGCAGACAAGGGTTATAATGAAACTATATTTGATGCTTCTTTTTCTAAAAAAGGGAAAAAAGCGTTCGAAAAAGCGAATAAAAAAGTTAAGTTGAAAGCTGCTAAAAACGGTATTTTCTATGTACCAAAAGGAAAATATACTGTTAAGATTGGTGGTGCAGAAAGTAAGTTTGAAGTGAAGTAAAATTTAGACCTGACAGGTTTTAAAAACCTGTCAGGTCTAATCTTTATTTTTTGCAGCAATAGTTTATCAAGGAATAGTCTATTTTACTCAACTAACTCAATAGAACTAGCAACAAATCTTTCTTCAACTATTTCACCAGAAATTTTTCCTTTTCTGACTACCTCGCAAAAACCAGTATGTTCATCATGCGCATCGCCAAAATCATCAATAGAAAAACCATCAACAAAATAGGCTTTGTTATTAACTCTAACGGCTAAACTGCAACCATTTTCGCTTTCTAATTCAAATTTGCATTGGCCACAAGAAACTTCTGCAACTTGTTTAATTTCTTTCTTATTTCCACAAGAAAAAGCAATTATTAATATTGATAAAAAAAGTATTTTTTTCATAATTCTATGTTTTAAAAAGTTCTCGATACAAATTTTTCGTTCCTCAAAATTTACTCGAACGGACAGTATGTTTTTATGCGATTTCAGTCACATCGATTTTGATTTTTCATCAAAATTGTATCGATATTTTTTTGTTTTAAACAACGTTAATATTTGAAAATGAGACTGCTATTGCAAACTATTTCCCACCCCAAGAATCTCGCAATCCAACCGTTTTATTAAAAACTAATTTTTCTGCTGTACTGTCATCATCAACATTAAAATACCCCAAACGTTGAAACTGAAAACGCTCGCCAATTGTTGCCGATTGTAAACTCGGTTCAACAAAAGCTTCAATAATTTCTAAAGAATCCGGATTTACAAACTCCATATAATCTTTGTCTTTATGGCTATCTGGCGCTTCATCTAAAAACAATCTGTCATACGCTCTCACTTCTGCTTTTACAGCGTGTTTTACAGAAACCCAATGCAAAGTACCTTTTACTTTACGTTTGCTTTCTTCTGTGTCCATTCCAGATTTTGTTAATGGATCGTATGTACACTGAATCTCAATTACGTTCCCATCAGCATCTTTTGTACAACTGTTTGCTGTAATAAAATATGCGTTTTTTAAACGAACTTCTTTGCCTAATTTTAAGCGAAAAAACTTCTTATTGGCTTCTTCTCTAAAATCTTCTTTTTCGATGTAAATTTCTCCCGAAAATGGCACTTCTCTGCTTCCAAAACCTTCTTCATAATCATTATAACCAGCAGTCAGCATTTCTTCTTGTCCTTCAGGATAATTAGTAATGACCACTTTTACCGGATCTAAAACTGCCATGACTCTTTTTGCAGTATTATTTAAATCTTCACGAATTTTAAATTCCAAAAGTGCAACATCAATCACGTTTTCACGTTTAGAAACCCCAACAGTTTCAATAAAATTTTTTATAGATGCTGGCGTATAACCACGTCTTCTTAAACCAGAAATTGTAGGCATTCTTGGATCGTCCCAACCAGCCACAATTCCGTTTTCAACCAACGTTAACAATTTACGTTTACTCATAATTGTATAACTCAAATTCAAACGAGAAAACTCGCGTTGTTTTGGCGGATTTGGATACGATTCTTTGCTGTATCCATACACGTTATCTCTGAACCAATTGTACAATTCTCTGTGAGGTTTAAACTCTAAAGAACATAAAGAATGCGAAATTTGCTCAATATAATCACTTTCTCCGTGCGTCCAATCGTACATCGGATACATACACCAATCAGCACCCGTTCTATGATGGTCTTTATACATAATTCTGTACATTAAAGGATCACGCATCAACATATTATCGCTTCCCATGTCAATTTTTGCACGCAAGGTATGTTCACCTTCCTTAAATTTTCCATCTTTCATTCCCTGGAATAATTCCAAGTTTTCTTCCACAGATCTTTCTCTAAAAGGACTGTTACTTCCAACCTGCGTTGGCGTACCTTTTTGAGCACGCATTTCTTCAGAAGATTGAGAATCTACATACGCTTTTCCGTCTTTTATCAATAAAACAGCCCAATCGTATAATTGCTGAAAATAGTCAGAGGAATACCTTTCTTCCGCCCATTTATAACCCAACCAAGAAATATCATTCTTAATGGCATCTACATATTCTTGCTCTTCTTTTGCAGGATTTGTATCGTCGAAACGCAAGTTTACAGGTGCATTATACGTTTCGCCCAAACCAAAACTAATACCTATTGCTTTGGTATGCCCAATGTGCAAATATCCATTAGGTTCTGGCGGAAAACGAAAACGTAAATTTTCTTTTGGCATTCCGTTTGCTAAATCTTCTTCAATAATGTGCTCTAAAAAATTGAGCGGTTTTTTCTCTTCAGACATATTCTATTATGGAAAAATTAAGCTACAAAATTACATAAAATACTTTACAGCAATTGGCTATCCTGTAACAAAATCGGTTTTTCATCAACTAATAAGTAAACACCATAACTTATGAGCAATCAAATTAGAAATTACACCTGTCCAAAATGTAATAACAAAACCTATAAAGTAGATGAAATGCGTGCAACAGGCGGTACTTTATCAAAAATATTCGATATCCAAAACAAGAAATTTACCAGTGTAACTTGCGAGCGTTGCACGTATACAGAATTTTACAAAACCAAAACCAGCGCAATTAGCAACGTTTTCGACTTTTTTACTAGTTAATTTTTTGGGCGTTCCTTTCAGGCCGCGCTTTCCGTTCTATCTTTTTTAATTACTGTTATTCCGTAGGTTATTTTTATATAAATTAGGGGAATTTTATAATTTAAAAGCCATTGCTTCGTGCCTCGCAATGCCGCTTGTCTATTTTTGTAATTAAAAAAGGATGTCACTGCAATCGCTAACGCGGGCATTTTTACCAGTTAAAGTTTTTAAAAAACAGAATTTAGTATTTATTAATTATCGTAAATTTGCAACTTATGATAAAAGACGATTCGAAAAAACCAGACTTGGTTGTTTTTAATGAAGAGACTCAAAAGTACGATGCTGCTTTAAAACCTTACGGAACATCTTCTAGTTCGCCAGTAATTAAACCTACAAATACTGCAACTTGGACCGCAGACGGCGTAAGGCGCACCAATAAAATACTCAAAGGAAAATTTGACGAGGTTAGAAAAGAGTACGAAGCATTGATGGAAAAGTTTCAATACAATGACATGCTCTACAATGCCAAATTTGGTTTCGAACCTATCTTTGGCGAAACGTATCATTTATATAATAATAAAAAAAATGAGCACTTTTTATCTATAATAGCACCCAACCAATGGGATTTAGAACACCTAGGTTCTTTTCGATTAAACACCGACAAAATGTGGGAAAGGGTAGAGTTATCGATAAATACAGAAGACTAAATGGGAATTATAAAAGTAAATAACATTAAACTTTACGCATTTCATGGTTGTTTAGATGAAGAAGCAAAAATTGGTTCTGAATACAGGGTGGATATCGAAGTAAAAGCCGATTTAAAAAAATCTGCAAGAACAGATCAATTAGCCGATACGGTAGATTATGTGCATTTAAATCATATTGTAAAAGAAGAAATGGCAATCCGTTCTAAATTGTTAGAAGAAGTTGCACAACGCATTTTAGATCGTGCTTTTAAAGAACTAAGAATGATTAGAAAAGCAAAGGTTTCTGTAGCAAAAATAAACCCTCCAATTGGTGGTAATGTAGAAGAGGTTGTTATAATTCTCACAAAAAAGCGATAACACAAAAAAAACACTTGCAATACTTGTAAATTTACGTAAATTTGCAATCCGAATATAAAAGGTGTCTTGGCCGAGTGGCTAGGCACTGGTTTGCAAAACCAGTTACAGCGGTTCGAATCCGCTAGACACCTCTAAAAACGTTTCAAGAAATTGAAACGTTTTTTTGTTTTTCTCAAATTCTAAATAAATACTTACGAATTCTCAATCATAAGATGTTTACCATACTTAAATGGTTATTTTTGAGTTGTATTAAAAAAAGCGTTAACTATGAAAATTAAAAACCTACTTAAATTTATTGTAATTATTTTAATTGCTTTTTCTTGTAAAAAGAAAGAAATAAAAACAGATAATATTTATAAATTTAAAGAATATGTAAGCTATACAACATCTGGGGTTGTTTCTGTAACTAAAAAAATAGAAGTAAATCTTGCTAAAGAAGTAGTTGGTTGGGAAGCAAATAAAGAAATTTCTACAAATATTGTCTCTATAAAACCTTTTGTTAGTGGCACAATTAAAACGGTAAATAAACATGCTTTTGTTTTTATACCCGATGAAAATTTAGAGGCTAATACCCAATATTCTGTAAGTATAAAACTGAATGAAATTTATAAAAACATCAATAAAGAGTTTAAAAATTATACATTTCAGTTTAAAACCATTACACCAAATTTTAGTATTAAAACCAACAATTTACAATCTTATAATAAAGAATATCAGTATGTAGAAGGGATTTTAAAATCTGCCGATATTATTTCTTTAGAAAAAGCAAAAAAGCTCATAAAAGCTTCACAAAAAGAAACTTCAAAAAAAATAGTTTGGAACGAGTCTTTTGAAAATGGTACCATTTTCGAGTTTAAAATTGATAGTATACAACGTTTTGAAAATGATAGTAAATTAAATGTTTCTTGGAACGGAAAACCTATAAATGCTGAATCTAATGGTGAAAATGAAATTGTAATTCCAGGTAAAAATAATTTTAAAATTGTAAATATTGAAGTAAAAAATGGCGCAAAACAATACCTCTCTATTAATTTTTCTGACGCCCTTAAAAAACAACAAAATTTTGATGGATTAATAACCATACAAAATGTAAAAAAACCACGCTTTATTGTTAACGGAAACGAATTAAAAGTATTTCATAATACAAAATTAGTGGGTAATGTACTGGTTACTATTTTTCAAGGAATTAAGAATTCTGATGAGTATAAACTTAAAAAAAACTATGTAGAAACATTTACGTTCGAGCAGAAAAAGCCAGAAATTCGCTTAATTAGTAACGGAACAATTTTACCTAACTCAAAAGAGTTGAAATTTAATTTCGAAGCCATAAATGTAAAAGCGGTAGATGTAAGAATTATTAAAGTTTTCGAAGACAACGTACTTCAGTTTTTACAAGAAAATAATTTAAATAGTAACAGCCAATCTGCAATTAAACGAGTAGGTAGAAGGGTTGCTAAAAAAACAATTACACTTGTAAATTCTAAAGAAAATAACACTCAAAAATGGAAAGCCTACAGTGTAGATTTGTCAAGAATGATTGCCACAGAACCTGGTGCAATTTATAGGGTGGAATTGAGTTTTAATAAGCATCAAGTTTTTTATAAATGTACAGAGAATTCAACATCTGCAACTAATAATAACGATTTTGAAGAAGAATATGAAGAAGGGTACTATGAAGAGGATTATGATGATTTAAGTGAAATAGAAGACCAAGAAGAAAGAGAAAAATTGTATTGGGATAACAAATTATATAGCTATAAAAACTACAGTTATAATTGGCGCGAAAGAGACAATCCTTGTCATGATTATTACTACGAAAACAGAGTTTTAACTCAAAATTTATTGGCATTCAATTTAGGAATTATTGCCAAAAAAGGAACCGATAACTCGTATTTTTTTGCCATCACAAATATTTTAAGTACCAAACCCGAAGCTGGTGCAACTGTAAAATTATTCAATTTTCAGCAACAAGAAATACTTTCTACAAAAACAGATATAGAAGGTTTTGCAATTATAGAAACTCCGAAAAATGCAGCTTTTGCAGTAGTTTCTAAAGGAAACAACAAAGGGTATGTTCGTTTATTAGATGGTAACTCTTTGTCTTTAAGTAAATTTGATGTTTCTGGAAGTAAAACACAAAAAGGTTTAAAAGGATATGTATATGGAGAACGAGGCGTTTGGCGACCGGGCGATTCCATTCACCTAACTTTTATGCTAAATGATGCTGACAATAAGATTCCAAAAAATCATCCAGTAAAATTAGAGGTAACAGACCCAAGTGGTAAATTAATCTATAAAAAAGTAACCGCAGAAAATGTAAATAAATTTTACAAGTTTACTATAATTACTTCACAAAGCGCAAAAACAGGAAATTACTCAGCTAAAGTTTCTGTGGGTGGCGCAAAATTTTATAAAACTTTAAAAGTAGAAACTGTAAAGCCAAACCGTTTAAAAATTAAAGTAGATTTTGATGATGAAATTCTATCAAGTAAAAAAACAATTAACGCTACTTTAGATGTAAAATGGTTACATGGTGCACCTGCAAAAAATATAAAAACAGAAATTAAAGCAAAGATTTCTACAACTAATTATAGTTTTAAAAATTATAAAAACTATGTTTTTTCAGATCCATCAAGAACATTTTCATCCGAAGAACTCAATATTTTTGAAGGGAACTTAGATGCAAACGGACTGGCAAAAATAAACAGTAATTTAAAAGTTGGAAAAAGTGCACCGGGCATGTTAAATGTTCAATTTTTGGTAAGAGCTTTTGAAACGGGTGGCGATTTTTCTATAGATGCATTCTCAAAAAAATATGCACCATTTTCATCATTTATCGGCTTAAAATCACCAAAAGAAAAAAGATACGGTTCTTTTTTTACTGATGAAAATCAAAATTTTTCTATCGTTTCTGTAGACGAACAAGGAAATGCAATTCAGCGTAAAAATATTGAAATTCAGGTTTATAAAATCGAGTGGCGTTGGTGGTGGAGTTCATCAAGAGATAACTTGTCTAAATACACCTCAAGCAGTTATCAAAAACCCTATAAAACCATAAAAATTAACACCAATTCTAACGGAAAAGGAAATTTTAAATTAAACATTCCAGAAAAAGATAGAGGTAGGTTTTTAATAAGAGTTATAGATCCGGTAAGTGGTCATGCAACCGGAAGAACGGCTTATTTCTATAAAAATTGGTGGCAAAACTCATCATCAAGTAATAAAGAAGCAGCAAAAATGTTGGTTTTTTCTGCGGATAAAGAAAACTACAATGTTGGTGAAACTGCCAAAATTACATTTCCATCTGGTAG
>CAYWOM010000027.1:0-9959 GCA_964459905.1 uncultured Polaribacter sp.
GGTTATGTAACCTTGTTTTCTCCAAACCCAGAAATTGGCCAAGGTGTAAAAACAGCTATGCCAATGATAATTGCAGAAGAATTAGATGTAGATTGGAATAGAGTAACTGTAGTGCAAGGTGTTTTAGATGCCAAAAACTATCAAAGGCAAGTTGCCGGTGGCAGTCAATCGATACGTTTTGGTTGGGATGCATTAAGACAAACAGGTGCAACTACCAAGCAAATGTTGGTAAATGCGGCAGCTGTAAAATGGAGTGTAGATGCTTCTACTTTAAAAGCATCTAAAGGAATTATTACAAATAGTAAAGGCGAAAAACTAGGCTACGGAGAAGTGGTAAAAGAAGCTGCTTTGTTAGCAATACCCGAAAATGTAAAATTAAAAGAAGTAAAAGATTTTACCATTATTGGGCAAGAAATTTTAAACGTAGATATTGATAAAATTATTACTGGAAAACCATTATTTGGACTAGATTATAAAGTAGACGGAATGTTATATGCATCTGTTTTAAGACCGCCAGCATTCGGGCAGGTTTTAGCCTCTTTTGATGCAACAGAAGCCAAATTGATTAAGGGTGTAATTGATGTTTTTACAATTGGTGCAAAAACAAGAAAATTTTTAGAAAAAGGATATGTTAGTTGGACAGCAGCAATAACAGGCAGCGATAAAGTGGTGGTAGTTGCAAACTCTACATGGGCAACTATCAAAGCAAAAAAAACGATTAAAGCCGTTTGGAAAAAAGCATCTGATTTTGAAAGTACCGCCTTTCATGATAAAAAATTAACAGCACTTTTAGATAGTAAAAAATTAAATGTTTTAAGAGAAGATGGCAATACTGAAAAAGTTTTTAAAACAGCCGATACCGTTTTAGAAAGAACATATACTTCGCCTTTTTTACCACATAATTGCATGGAGCCAATGAATTTCTTTGCAAATGTTACCTCAGAAAAAGTAGAATTAGTTGGGCCTACGCAAACACCAAAAGAAGTAGCCACGTCGATTGCTGTTTTATTAGATAGAAAAATTGAAGATATTACTGTTAAAATGACTCGAATGGGTGGTGGTTTTGGTAGAAGATTATATTCAGATTTTGCTATAGAAGCCGCAGAAATATCAGATAAAATAAAAAAACCAATAAAAATGGTTTCTACAAGAGAAGATGATATGACTACTGGTGTTTATAAACCGTCTGTAAAATACAGAATTAAAGCCTCTTTAAAAGATGGCAAAATAACAGGATATCATTTAAAAGAAGCAGCTATTAATAGCAATATGTATGGTATAATTCCTAATTTTTTTCCTGCCGGATGTATTGCAAATTACAAAGTTGAAACCGGTAATTATAAAAGCAATATTACCACAGGCGCTTGGAGAGCACCGTATACTAACTTTTTGGCATTTGCAGAACAAAGTTTTTTTGATGAAATAGCAACTGAATTAAATGTTGATCCAATTCAATTACGTTTAGATTTATTGCAGAATGTAAAAAACACTACAGACAAAACCATTAAATATTCTGGACAAAGAATGGAAGACACCATTAAATTGGTGAGAGAAAAAGCAAATTGGGGTAAAACTAAACAAGGAACTTACCAAGGTTTTGCTGCATATTACAGCCATAATACCCACGTTGCAGAAGTTGCAGACATCGAATTAAAAAATGGAAAACCAATTATTAAAAAGGTAACAGTTGCAGTAGACTGTGGCGTTGTGGTAAATCCAACAGGCGCAAGAAACCAAGTTGAAGGTGGTGTAATTGACGGAATTGGACACGCCATGTATAGTGATTTTTCTTTTAAAAACGGAAAACCTATTCACACAAATTTTGATACTTATAAACTAATTAGAATAAATGAAACACCAAAGGTAGAGGTTCATTTTGTGCAGAATAATTTATCGCCAACAGGTTTAGGAGAGCCAGGTTTACCACCTGCTGGAGGTGCAGTTGCTAATGCAATTAATGCAGCTTTAGGCAAAAGAATTTATAACCAACCGTTTGTTAATGAACTGTAGAAACTTAGTATTTTAAGTTAGTACTTTTAAAGCGAATTTAGCACTAGAATTTTTTCTTCAGAAATAAATTGTCCATCTGTGGTAATTCCTTCTATAAAAATTTTTAGGTCAAAACTTGTTATGTTATCAATCTTAAAAGAAAGTATACCGTTTTTGTTTAAGGTATTTCTTGGCAACCAATCTATAACTCCATATTCTTTAAAAAAAGAGTTATTGTAGTTTTTATATTTTGGAGCGTAATATTTTTTTGTTTCAGTAAAAACAAGCGGGAAAGTAAATTTTTTAAAACTTTTTAATTCTTTTTTTGTGTACTGTAAATTGGTGTTAGTTCTAATTCTAATAACACCACCTGCGCCACCTCTAATGCCTTCTCCAACACCATTTTTATTAATATCTATATAATCAACTTCCGTCATATCTAAAGCTGCAAGGTCGCTAAAATCAAATAATTGCATGCCGTTTAAATAAATAGTGGGTGTATTGCCAGCATTAACTGTATTTGCTTCAGAATTTTTTTTAATAGTCATTCTTCCTTTTTCTATTATAACCCCATATCCTTTGTTTCTTATGTAATCTTGAAACGATATGTTTCTCTTTCTATCTATATCTGAAAAAAAACGTATTTTACCAAAAGATCTTCTTTTTATAGTTTCAATTCTAGTTTCATTAATTTTACTTTTAATAATAATTTCATCTAATTCTTGTGTTTTGTTTAGTGAAAGTAAAGAGGTGTTGTTCTCTTTAGAAAAATTCATAGAAAAAGCTAGCTTTGGTTTTAATGTTTTGTGATTGGCATTCAAAGTTGGAATTGAACTAGGACTAAATTTTATATAAGCTTTAGTTCCTTTTAGGTTTCCTTTTTCATCAATATAAGAAAGTCTTAATTTCTGATTTAAAGTTGGAAATAAATTTAACGCCAAAAAATCGGTGTCTTCTTTTTCTAATACATAATAATTAGGTTTTCCTTTTCCTACAGGATGAATTACATATTTACTTTTTTTAACATTTTTTACCTTTGCTTTGGCAGAAATTCCTTCTTCTATAAAAAAATTAGTTTTTAAACTAGTGTTAAAAATTGTATACCAATCATAACTACTCCAGCCTTGGGTTATTAGTAAATTATCTAAATCTTTTTTTGTATTATTATTGATGTCAGAAAAGTAATAATTAGCATTTTCAATAGTACCTTTTAGGTAAGGTTTTAATAAAATATAAGAAGCTATATTATGATGTTTTTTGTATGTTTTTGTTGCGCGTGGCAAAACAGAAATACTAATATTATTTATTTTTGAAGAAAGTACTTTATTAAAAAATAAATTAATTTGAAGCGAGTCTTGTGTTTTTTTAACTGAAATATTTGTAGATTTTTTAAGTTTAATATCATTATAATTAAAAAACACTCTTTCGGCAATAGGCTTGTTATCGTTATTAAACAAAGTAAAAACATTTATTCCCTTAAATAATTTACTTGGATTTATAAATTGATTAATATGTAAATCATTTACAAAAGAAACAGGAAAAATATTTAGTTTTATACCATTGTGATGCACTAATTTATAGGCTTTGTTTTTAACATTTTCTATTGTAAAACTATTTGTTTTCAGCTTAATATTAACACCAACAGGTAGTTTTTCTACAGAAAAAACAATGCCTTTAACCTCACTTTTTTCAAGATTAAATGTATGTCTAGTATTGTTATAAGTTATTTTAACGCTATATTTTTTATCAATATTTGGTGTAAAAGAAAAGTTAGTAATCCCTAATTTATTTACTTTAAAAGTAGTAATAATGGTATTATTTTCATCTACCAACTTTCCTTTAGCCGTAGAAATACCATAACCTAATTCGTTTTTTAAAATTACACCGATTGTGTTTTTTACATTTGACAAAAGATGGCCACTTTCTGGCAAAAACTGTGCGTCTATTTTACTACTTATAATTTTTTTTTTAATAACTTTTTCTACTTTTGGGTCTATAATATTAATAGTAACTGCAAAATAGTTTTGCTCCTTAAAATTCTTCATCCAATTTGTGTAGGCAAAAAATTTATATTCTCCAGAAGTAAAAAGAGAGTCTACAGAAAAGATATTATTTGCAACACCATTTTGTACTTTAATTAACTTCTTTTTAATGGTTTTTTTGTTTTTATCTTTTATTACACAATATAAATTTGTGGTAAATTCTGAAGGTTTATTAGTCTTATTATTAATTACATAGCTTGTAAATCCAATATCTTCACCTACAATATAAGTAGATTTATTAAGGTGTGTAAAGGCTATTTCTCTTGGTCGTTCTGTGTATTTTAAAAATGAAGAATCTATTTTTTTAATAGTACTATTTTTTTGTGAAAAGAGGTTTGTCACAAAAAAAACAATACCTAAAACAATAAATTTTTTTATAACATAATTCATAAAAATAAAGATAGTAAAAATCTTAATTTTTAGTTGATTACAACTGTTTTAGTTTCAGAAATATAACTACCATCATTGGCTGTACCTTCTATAAAAAGTATAAAATTATTGTTTAGAAAATTTTTAAACTTAAAAGAAAACTCGCCATTTGTAGTTGCTTTGTTTATGGGAAACCAGTTTATTAGACCATAATTTTTATAGAAATCGTTTGTATAGTTTTGATATCTAGGAACATAAAATTTTTTATTTTCTGAAAAAGTTAAGGGGAATATAAATTCTTGAGTGGTTTTATTATTCTTTTGAGTGAATTGTAAATTTGGGTCTGTATAAATTTTAATTACACCTCCAGCACCACCTCTTATTCCTTCTCCAAAACCAAATCTATTAATGTTTATATAATCTACAATAGACATGTCAAAATTAGACAGAAAGCCAAAATCGAGTATTTGAAAACCATCTACGTAAATTGTTGGAGTTGCACCACCGTTTATAGAACTTTTCACCCTAGATTCAATTACAAAATTACCAGCGTTATCAAAGGCATTATATCCTTTTCCACTTAAATAAATTGCTAAACTAATGTTGTTGTTTCTTTCTATATCTGTAAAATTATAAACATTTCCAAAAGCCTGTCTTTTTATGTTAGCTACTTTTGTTTTAATTAAATTAGATTTTATTACAATTTCATCTAAGTGTTGGGTGTTAGAAAAATAATTAGAAATATTTCCGCGTATTTTTATTTCTTTAGTTTGATAATTATTTAAGTTTAAGTAAGTATAATCTAAATTTAATTTAGGAATTTTATTAGGAAAAAACTGAGGATATAATTTAGCCGGTATTAGTTTACCGTTATCTTCTATTTTTGAAATAGTAACTTTTGCTTTTTCAAAAGGTAAGAAATTTAATGCAATAAATTCTTTTTCATTTTCATTAAGTATAAAATAGTTGGGTTTTTTACCTCCAACACTATGCATTACATATTTACTTTTTTTGTTATGGCTTACAGTTGCTTTTATGGTAATTCCTTTTTCCAAAAAGTAATCTATTCTAGGTTTGTAATTAAAAATATCATACCATTGGTAACTGCTCCAGCCTTGAGTAATTAACAAGTTATCTAAAGCGTATTTTTTCTTTTCAGATAGGTTTTTAAAATAGTAATTACCATTTTCTATAGTACCTTTTACATAAGGTTTTAGTAGAGTATAAGAAGCAATATTATGATGATGTTGATACGATTTTGTACCTACAGGAAGTACAGAAATACTTATATTATTAAACTTTTTAGTATTTATATCTTTATAATTAAGAGTTACATTTAAAGAGTCGTTTACTTGTTTTTTGGTTACATTGGTAACTTTTAGAAATTTTATATTATTATAATTAAAAAATAAACGTTCTGCTATTGGATTGTTATTTTCGTCAAATAAGGTAAAAATATTTATTCCTGAAGTTAAGTTTTTGGTATTAAAAACTTTTTCAATTGCATTTTTATTATTAAACGAAATATCAAATGCTTTTAAAGTACTTCCATTATGTAATGTTAGTTTGTATTTCTTGTTTTTAAGAAAAGGTCTGGTAAAATTATTTGTTGCAATAGAAAGAAATATTTTTTCAGCTCTGTTATTTAAAGAGAGAATAACTCCTTTAGCTTCGCTTTTTATAATGTCAAAAGAATACTCTTGTGCATTAAAATTAACTTTTGCTGTATAATTTTCATCTACTTTAGGGGTAAAAGAAAAACGACCAATTCCAAGATGATTCACTTTAAAAGAAGAAACAAATTCTTTTTTTCTATTTATAATTTCACCTGAAAGATTCGGAACTCCAAAACCAAACTCGTTTTTTAAAATAACACCAACAGTATTATGTGTTTCTGTTAAAAGGTGACCACTTTCTGGTAAAAATTGTGCATTAATTTTAGTGCTAGTAGATTTATTTTCTATTACTTCTTCTACTTTTGGATCAATAATTTTTATGGTTTGTACAAAGAAGTTTTGTTCTTTAAAGTTTTTCATCCAATTTGTGTAGGCAAAAAATTTATAGTTGCCGGACGTAAAAATAGAATCGATAGTAATAGCGCTATTGGCAACACCATTTTTTACCTGTAGTAGTTCTTCTTTAATAATATTTTTTTTACTGTCTTCAATGACAATGTATAAATTTTTAGAAACAAGCGATAGTTTTTTGTCTTTTTTATTGTAAAGATAAGCTGTAAATCCAATATCTTCACCTACAATGAAAGTAGATTTATTAAGATGTGTATACACAACTTCTCTTGGTTTATGTGTGTAAGAATTAAATAAGGAATCTATTTTTTTATTTTTGAATTCTTGTTGTCCATAAGAGTTTAAAAATTGAAAAAAGAACAAGAACGTAACAATTGTAGCGTAATAATTTCTCATAGTTTGTTTTTTTAGTTCAATAAAATAGAGATACTAAAGTCTTTTGCTCTTTTTATTGAGTGTTTTTTTTATTACAATTAAACATTTTGTTTTAAACGAACTGTATTTGCACTAAAATTAACAAATATATTAATCTTTAAAATAAATTTTATAGAAAAAATTAAAGCTAAGTATTAACCTAGAAAGAATACACTAATAAAAGAAAACCCAAAATCGTTAACGATTTTGGGTTTCTATTTAAAAATGTAAAAACCAAAATTAATTTTGGTAATTAAAAATGAATAACAATAACATTAAATAGTTAATAAGTTAGGGATTTATTAACAAGCTATTATCTTTTTTTGTTAGCATTAATCTAGGGAAAAAAATGTAACATATTGTAAATGTATGGTGTCTTTGTCTCATTTTATTAATTATCCGTTAAAAGGTTAATAAGTATCGTTTAAATAGCATTATCTGTCGATAAGAGGTATTAAAAATAAATTTCTTGCGCTAAACGAAACGTATTTGCATGCGCATTTACGATGATATTTATGTCTTTAGAATAACCACCACCCATAGAACACATTACAGGAATTTTTAAATTGAAACATGTTTGTAAAACAAATTGGTCTCGTTCTTTACAGCCTTCTATTGTAAGTGCCAGTTTTCCTAATTTATCTGTTTCAATAACATCAACTCCACATAAATAATAGATAAAATCTGGTTTTTCTTGATGGATGAGTTTTGGAAGTGTTTCTTTTAAAATTGATAAATATTGTGTGTCTTTTGTATTATTTTCTAAAGCAATATCTAAATCAGATTTTTCTTTTACAAACGGGTAATTTCTTTTTCCATGCATAGAAAAGGTAAAAACGGAGGAGTCATTTTTAAAAATTTCTGCGGTTCCGTTTCCTTGATGTACATCTAAATCTACAATTAAAACTTTACCTACCAACTTTTTTGTTTGAAGATATTTTGCGCCAATCGCTTGGTCATTTAACATACAAAAAGCCTCGCCTCTGTTAGAAAATGCATGGTGCGTGCCACCAGCAATATTCATTGCAATTCCGTTTTTTAGTGCAAATTTAGACGCTTTTATAGTACCGTCTGTAATAATCATTTCTCTTTCTACGAGAACTTCAGATAATGGAAAACCAATTTTTCTTGCGGCTTTTTGAGAAAGTGACATATTTAATAAATCGAAAAAATATTCTGGATCATGAACCGTAAAAAAGTGTTTGTTGTTGGGTATTTCTGGTTCAAAGAAATTGGTCTCTATACAAGTTCCTTCATACAATAATTGTTGCGGCAGTAAATCGTATTTTTCCATTGGAAAACGATGCCCTTCTTTTAGAGGGTGGTTATAAATAGGGTGATGCGCTATTTTTAGCATTATAAACCTTATGCTTTTACAAATTCTTTTTCAATTTCTTCTAAAGATTTTCCTTTGGTTTCTGGCACTATTTTAAGCATCACAAAGAAACCAATTAATGCTATAAAACCAAATAAGAAAAAAGACATAGCATTTCCTAGATTTGATAATTCCCAAGGAAAAACAAGTTGAATTATAGAACTTACTAACGAATTTATAAATGCAATAACACCAATTGCCAAACCTCTATATTTTAAAGGGTATAATTCTGATAACAACACCCACATTACGGGTCCTAATGAAAATGCAAAACAAGCAATAAAACCTAAAATCCCTACTAATACTAAAGTAGCATTAATGGTTGTTGCCGCTTCTAAAATAGCCCCATCATTTTTGCTATATACTTGGTTGCCTAAAACAGCTTTTAATTCGTTTTTAAAATCAACATCAAATATATAATGCTTATTGGCTATAGATTGTAATTTTTCTGCACCTTCAAAAGTTAATGCTTCTATTTTTTCTGATGACAACTTATAAGTTGCTTGGTTAAAACCATAAGCACATAAAAGTAAACTAATAGAAATTCCTAAAGTACCCACTAATAACAAAGGTCTTCTACCTACTCTGTCTATTAAATACATAGAAATTAAGGTAAAAACCACAGTAATTGAACTTAATAAAATACCTGAAGAAAAAGCAGCATCTGTTCCTATACCTGTTTGTTTAAATATAGATGTTGCATAAAAATAAACAGCATTAATCCCTGTAATTTGTTGCAGAATACCAACCACTAAACCAACAATTAGTATAAATCTTAAAGAAGGTTTTAATAAATCTTTGATAGTAGAGTTAGGTGCGTTTTTATTTTGATCAATATTTTTTTCAATAGATATGATTTCGCTCTCAGCAGAAATTTTCCCATGAATTTGTACTAATACTTTTTTAGCTTCCTCAATTTTATTATTTAAAAATAACCATCTTGGGCTTTTAGGCACAAAGAACAAAGCAATAAAGTACAATATAGCTGGTAAAACCTCTACACCTAGCATCCACCTCCAAACATTAGTATCCGTTAAAAAAGAGCTTTCAGGAGTATTGTATTTGTTAAAAAAGTAATTGCTTAAAAAAGCGGCAAAAAAACCTAAAACAATATTTAATTGCTGTATTGCTACCAACTTTCCTCTATTTTTTGCTGATGATATTTCTGCAATATACATTGGTGCTAAAACTAAAGCAGCTCCAAAAGCTAAGCCTCCAATCATTCTGGCTATATAAAGCATTTCGTAAGAAGTAGCTAAAGCTGATAATAATGCAGAAATTGCATAAAGAAAAGCTACGTAAATCAGAATTTTTCTTCTTCCTATTTTATCACTTAATTTACCAGAAAACAACATTGCAATCATTGCAGCAAAAGAAGGTGAACTTACAACCCAGCCAGACTGAATATCATTTAAATTAAATTCGGGACCTGCATAAGACATAACTCCAGAAATAATTCCTGCATCAAAACCAAATAAAAATCCTCCAAGGGAAACTACAAACGATATAAAAACTAATTTTTTTGTCATATTATAAATTAACTTACTTCTTGTCCGTTTTTAACTTCTTTTTCAGGCTCTAAAAACGCCAATTTTCCATCAGTAGTGTCTGTCATTAAAATCATTCCTTGGCTTTCTACACCTCTTATTTTTCTTGGCGCTAAATTAACCAAAACAGAAACTTGTTGTCCAATAATTTCTTCTGGAGAAAAGGTTTCTGCAATACCAGAAACAATAGTTCTTA
>CAYWOM010000028.1:0-9934 GCA_964459905.1 uncultured Polaribacter sp.
TGGTTTGGATTTGGTAGAACATTTAGTTTAAGTGCAAAAATTAAATTTTAAAAAATTTTAAAAATGAAAAAAATATTTTATTCTTTCGCAATTCTTTCATTATTGTTTACATCTTGTAACCCAATGGAAGATATTTACAACGAACTTGATGCGCAAACAGCAGCAGACGGAATTGTTGGGGACATCTTACGTACATTATCTAATGAAGATTATGAAACTTTAGAATTATCTTTTGGTAATTTTAGCTCTATAGATGATGCAAAATTAATGTTACCTGCTTTTCTTGCAAATGAATACCCTGCTTTAGGTGTTGTTTATAAAACTGATGGTACTATAGAAGAAGCTTCTTCTGCAGCAATAACTTATAAATTATTTAGCCCAATTAAATTTGAAGCTTATACAGTTACAAATGCAGATTATGCAGCAATTGGTCTTACTAGCTTAAATGATAGTAGAGATTATAACGTTTTTTTTGACGCTAAATTTCCAAGTGAAGCACAAGGAACTGTAGTTGATTTAACATACAAAACAGAACCTTCAATTACTAATTATACCTTAACTGATGATGATTATGATTTAGTAGGTAATGGTAGATTTGATAATTTTGATATTAGAACAGGTAGAGCAGAAGAAACAATTGAAGCAAGACGTTTAAAGATTCAAACAATCTTATTAAACAATTTTCCAGATGCTCCTTTTGCTGCTAAGTATAATGTAACTTATGAAGTTTTTGATGGCTCTTCTAGTAATTTAGAAATGACTGTAAAGCAACAACAAAACGAACCAGATGCTACTTTAACAACAGACTATACTTTAACAGAAGATGATTTTGATTTAGTAGGAAATGGTCAGTTTGATAATTTTGATATTAGAGCTGGTAGAGCAGAAGAAACTGTTGAATCAAGAAGAGTTAAAATTGAAACAATTTTATTAAACAATTTTACTACAACTACCATTGGTGACTTATACAATGTTACTTATGCTGTTTGGGAAGGCTTTGATTCTACAAGAGTTATGTTAGTTGAATTTAATGGAACAGGTTACGATATCTTTAATACAACTTCTTATGAGTTATACACATATGCTTTAGAAGATGCTACTACTAGATTTACATTAACCAATGAGTGGGCTGCACCAGTAACTTTTACTGCTGATGAATACACTTTAATGGGACAACGTTTTCCTAATTTTAGTGATCAAGACGAAGCAAAATATAAAATAGGAATCTACTTAAAAACTTTATATCAATTTGCTGCGCCAGAAGATTTTGTTGCTGTAGAATATAATTATTTTAGTGGTGGTGTAAGTCAAAGAAATGTAAACTATGTTTTTGATGGTTCAGTTTGGAACGCAATTCCATCTGTAATTGATAATGTATTAAAATTTGGTCATAACGGTACAACATGGGTGCCAGACAACACCATTAAATATACCTTAACAAATGCAGATTTTAATTCAGTTGGAAACGGTAGATACAATAACTTTGATGTAAGAGCAGGAAAAGATGAAGAAACTGTTGAAGCTCGTAGAGTAAAAATAAATACTATACTGTTAGCTAACTTTCCTTCATTAGTAGAAGGCCAGAAATTTACTGTTTCTTATGCTGTCTTCTCAGGTGCTAATGAAGTTTATATTATGAACCTTATTCACAACGGAACAGAATACATTTTACAATAGTAAATTATTGTTTTAAATTATATATTAACCACTTCTAATATTATAGAGGTGGTTTTTTGTTATATTTAAAAAAAAAATAAAAACGAAAGAAATACTTAAAAAATTATACTATGAAAAAAATATTAATATTATTAATATCACTAACAACTCTTAGTTCTGTAAAAGCAATTAATTTAAACCTTACCAAGTTTAAACACCTATCTACCTTTGCTAACCCTACTTTAACTGTTAAAGTTACAAGAAATGGTGTTGAAAAAAATACTCGAATAATGTATTTAGCTAATGGTACAGAAAGTTTAAATCAAGGTTATGATGCAGGAGCACCTCCAATTAATGTAACTTCTTTTGAGTTGTACACGCATTTAGTAAACAATAGCGTAGGTGTTAATTTTAAATTACAAGTAGTATCAGATAGCTATAATGATAAAACAGCAATACCACTTTCAGTACTTTCACCAGCTAGTAGTACATTAATTTTTAATATAGACATAAATGCAGAGTTTCCAGCAAATAGAAATGTTTTTATAGAAGATAGACTAACAAAAACCATAACAAAAATATCAGCTACAGATACATACCAAGTAACAGTTGCAGAGAAATTAAATGGTATTGGTAGATTTTATTTACACACTTCTGAACTTGCATGGTTAGGAATAACAAATACAGATTGGGATACTGATACAAATTGGAGTACTGGTAATGTACCAATAGCTACAGATAATGTCTTAATTACAAATACGGTTAATAAACCCGTAGCTAGTTCAGATGTGTCCATTAATAATATGGCTATTTCTGCTGGATCTTCTTTAACTGTTAGTGGAAATTTAACTGTTACAAGTAAATTAACCATAAATTCTGACCAAGATTTATTTGGATCTCTTATAGTTAAAGGTACATCTAGCGGAATAATTACCTATGATAGGTATTTAAAGGCTAATTTAGACGGGGTATCTATGTGGTATTTAGTTGGGTCTCCAGTTGTTGGGCAAACTATCGAAGATATAATTACTACAGATGAATTAGCAGTTAGTACTAATGACGCAAATCGAAGAGGATTGGCAACTTATGATAACAATCAAATCAACGGAACATTTTTAGGTTGGGTGTATCAAACAACTACGTCTACAGGTGCAATGAATTCTGGCGAAGGGTTTTCTATAAAAAGAAAATATGGGCAACCATTTCCTTTTATTGCCTCTGGAAAAACCGCTTTTACAGGAACTTTAAAAACTGATAATTTATCTTCTTATACTATTACAGAAGGTACTCGAAATCAATGGAATTTAATAGCAAACCCATATACTTCTTCTATAAAAGCCAATCATACATCAAATTCTTTTCTTTCAGAAAACATAGCTCAATTAGACCCTGATGCAGCAGGGCTTTATGTTTGGGATCATACAATTAATGACTATAAAGTAATAAATAATATAGCACCTACTGCTAACATGAATATAGCACCAGGACAAGGGTTTTTTGTTTCTTCAAAAATAGGTGGTGGAAGTGTAAATATATTAGAAACAATGCAAACACATCAAGAAGGGGAAGTGTTTTCAAGAAGCAATACTACTATACCACATATTAAATTAACTATTTCTGATAATGATAATATAAAAAGCACAGATATTAAATATTTACAGCAAGCCTCTAAAGGATTAGACATTGGTTATGATGCAAAAATGTTTGACGGAGTAACTAATAGTCTTGCCATATACACACATTTAGTAACAGAAAATACAGGTATAAATTTTATGCTACAAGCAGTACCAAATAATGCTTATGAAGGTTTGATAATTCCTATCGGAATAAATGCAGAAGCTAATAAACAAATTACACTTTCTTGTAAAACTTTAGATTTACCAGCAGATATTATGGTGTTTTTAGAAGATAGATTTACAAATAGTTTTATTCGTTTAGACCAAGATAACGCTGAGCATAGCTTTACACCTACCCAGAATATAGAAGGTGTTGGAAGATTTTATTTACACACATCTACTAACACATTAACAGTCAATTCTAATTTAAACTTAGAAAGTGTAAGTATCTATAAACTTAATAAATCTACAGTAAGAATAGTAGGTTTAAATAACGAACAAACAACCTTTACACTTTTTAATATTCTTGGAAAACAAATTAAACAAACTTCTTTTACTGCAAATGGCGTTAAAGATATCTCTTTAAATAATCTTTCCGAAGGAATTTACATAGTGCAATTAGAGACAAAAAATGGAACAACTCAAAAGAAAATAGTTTTAAACTAGCGTTTCTATTTTCAAATAACAACTCAAAAAAACACCTTTTTATAGGTGTTTTTTTTTGGTTTAAATTTGCTAACTTTACCACCTAAACAAAAAAACTATTATGAAAGACATCCATTCTTATTGGGCTTATTTAGTGCTAATAATTTTAATTGTTGCAGTAGCAAATGCAATTATTGGATTTACGCAAAAAAAAGAATTTAAAGATAAAGATTTAAGAATAGCTTTGTTTACACTAATTGTAACACATATTCAACTACTAATTGGTTTAGGATGGTATTTTATGTCACCTGGTTTCGATGCACTAAAAAATGATGCAAGTATAGTTATGAAAACTAAAGAACTAAGATTATTAGCTGTAGAACACCCAATAATGATGCTTTTAGCAATTGTATGTATTACAATTGGTTGGTCTAAACACAAAAAGAAAACAGAAGATGCTGCTAAGTTTAAAACATTTATTATTTTTTATGGAATTGCATTGCTGTTAATAGTATCAAGAATTCCATGGAAAAATTGGTTTTAGAATGAAGATATTAAGCTATGTACTTTCATCAATTTTTGCATTGGTGTTTTTTTTAATCCTTATTATCTTTCACCCTTTACAGTGGGTTGGTTTAAATTTTTTCGGTTATAGGGCACATAAATTTCTAGTAGATATAATGAATTGGTTTTTAATACAATCATTATTAATACTTGCAGTTACTGTAAAAGTTAAAAATAATTTTGACTTACCAAAAAATACAACTTTAATATTTGTATCCAATCATCAAGGAATCTTTGATATTCCTCCAATAATTTGGACATTTAGAAAACACCATCCAAAGTTTGTCTCAAAAATAGAGTTAGGCAAAGGAATTCCTAGTATTTCATTTAATTTAAGACATGGTGGTGCCGTTTTAATAAATAGAAAAGATAGCAAGCAAGCAATTAGTGCCTTATCAAACTTTTCAAAAAAAATTAATTCAAAAAAATGGTCTGCTGTTATTTTTCCTGAAGGAACAAGGAGTAGAAACGGAGCGCCTAAAAAGTTTGCCTCAAACGGATTAAAAGTAATTACCAAATACAATAAAGAAGGATATATAGTGCCTTTAACAATAAATAATTCTTGGAAAGTTTTTAAGTACGGTAAATTTCCATTTGGTATCGGTAATCCAATTACTATAACCACGCATCAACCAATTAAAATAAATTCCTTACCTTTTGATGAGTTATTAGAAAAAACAGATAAAATTATTAAAGAACATTTAAATTAAAAAATTATGTCAATTAAGAATATAAGAAAAGAGGTAATGAAAACGCTAGAGGGAAACATTGGCAATTTCGTAGACAAATTCTTAATACCCGCAGAAAAAATTTGGCAGCCAACAGATTTTTTACCTAATTCTCAAAAAGATTCTTTTATTACAGAAGTTGAAGAAATTAGAGAACTCTCTAAAGAATTACACGACGATTTTTG
The DNA here is from genome assembly GCA_964459905.1 of uncultured Polaribacter sp. GTDB lineage: Bacteria > Bacteroidota > Bacteroidia > Flavobacteriales > Flavobacteriaceae > Polaribacter. The sequence continues at coordinate 5,395 of CAYWOM010000028.1, forward strand.
GGTAGTTTTAGTAGGAGATACAATTACAGAAGAAGCGTTACCAACTTACGAATCTTGGTTGTTAGATATAGACGGAGTTAACCAAGACCCAGACAACGGTTGGGCAAAATGGGTAAGAACTTGGACTGCAGAAGAAAATAGACATGGCGATGTTTTAAACAAATATTTATATTTATCGGGTCGGGTAAACATGCGCGAAGCAGAAATTTCTACCCAACATTTAATTGCAGATGGTTTTGATATAGGAACATCTACAGATCCATATAAAAACTTTGTGTACACATCATTCCAAGAATTAGCAACCTATGTTTCTCATAATAATGTAGCTAAAATAGCGCGTAAAAAAGGACACAAAGCATTGGCAAAAATGTCTAAAATTATTGCAGGAGATGAAATGCGCCATCACCAAGCATATTCGCATTTTGTAAAAGAAATTTTTAAAATAGATCCAAGCGAAATGATGTTGGCTTTCCAGCAGATGATGAAATATAAAATAGTAATGCCAGCATTACATTTAAGAGATTCTTTTGGTGCAAAAGGTAGTTTGTTTGACGATTTTTCTGCAGTTGCACAAAGAATTGGTGTTTACACAGGTTTCGATTACGTAGATATTTTGAAGAAATTAACGGTAAACTGGGAAATAGATAAAATTACAAACCTTACACCAGAGGCAGAAAAAGCAAGAGATTATTTGATGAAATTACCTGAAAGAATGTATAAAATTACAGAAAGAATTGTAGTGCCAGATACAAAATTTGAGTTTAAATGGATGTTGCCAGCGTAAAATTATTTAATAGTGTAATTGTTTATTTGTAAAATTTGATAAACAATTACACCATTAAATAACAGAAAAAAAGTCCATATCATTTAAAAATCCAAGTTTCTTTCTTGTTGCGTGTAACGTGTCTTTTTTTAGAACAGTAGATACAAGTCCAACTTCATTTTTTTCTAAATTAGAAATTTCTTCACCTAAATAGTCTATAATTAAAGAATTTCCAGAATAGACATAATTATTGGCATCTTTTCCTGTTCTATTAATACCTATAACATAACTCATATTCTCTATAGCACGCGCTTTTAAAAGCGTATCCCAAGCTTTAATTCTAGAAACAGGCCAATTTGCCATAAAAATTAGAACATCATAATTTTCGGTGTTTCTTGCCCAAACAGGAAAACGCAAATCATAACAAATTAACGGACAAATTTTCCAGCCTTTATAGTTAATAATTAACTTTTCGGTTCCAGAAGTATAAACGGTATCCTCACCAGCCAAAGTAAAAGAATGTCTTTTGTTATACGTTTCTATTTTACCAGAAGGATGTACAAAAACAGATGTATTATAATATTTATTATCTACTTCAATTACCAAACTGCCACAAATAGCGGTCTGTTTTTTAGAAGCTATTTTTTGCATCCAAGAAACCGACAAACCATCTATTTTTTCGGCAACTTTTTTAGCATTCATAGTAAACCCAGTTGTAAACATTTCTGGGAGAATTATTAGATCTGTGTTTTTACAAAGAGTGTTTATCTTCTCTTCGAAATAAGCAATATTTTTAATTGGATTTTCCCAAACTAAATCTGCCTGAATTCCAATAATTGTTAATTCGTTTTGCATTAAAAATAATTTAAAGATTAAAGAGTTATAAAAGTAAGATTTTGTAATTTGGAAATCGAAACAGAACCAAAAAAAATTGATGCAATCTTTTATTTCAGAAACTTTAGACGATATTTTAAAAACCACCAAATCTTTCGAAAACGTAGTTTTTATACTACCATCTCAAAGAGCAAAAGTATTTGTAAAACAAACGTTTAAAGATAAGATTTCTGCAGGGTTTTTACCAGAAATTTTAAATATAGAACAGTTTATAAATCAAGTTTCTGGCGTAGAAAAAGCAGATAATATTCAGTTACTATTTCATTTTTATACGGTTTATAAAAGTATTGAAAAACAACCAGATTCTTTTGATGTTTTTTCTTCTTGGGCATTTACAGTATTGCAAGATTTTAATGAATTAGACCAACATCTAATAGATACTAAAGAAATTTTTATTTATTTAAGAGATATTCAGCGTTTAAAAAAATGGTCGGTTAAAGGTAGTTTTCAAGAAACAGAATTAATAAAAGATCATTACTTTTTTCTAGAAAAACTAAATAATTACTACAATGCTTTTTATCAATTTTTACTAGAAAAAAATAGCGGTTATCAAGGGTTGTTATATAGAGAGGCAAGTAAAAAAATTGATATTTATCTTACTGAAAATGAAAATAAAAAATTCTTTTTTTTAGGTTTTAATGCCCTAAACAAAGCAGAAGAATTCTTGTTTAAAAAAGTATTAGAAAACGGTAATTCAGATATTTATTGGGATTTAGATATTGCTTTTTTTAAATCAAATCATCAAGCAGGAACTTTTATTAGAAAGTACAAAAAGGAATGGAAATACTATGAGCAAAGCGAGCTAAAAACACTTGGAAACTCTTTTTCTAAACCTAAAAATATTCAAGTAATTGGCGCTTCTAAAAATACCACACAAATAAAATATGCAGGAGAAATTTTAGAGAAAATTACAGATTTTAGTAATACAGCGTTGGTTTTAGCAGACGAAACGTTGTTGCCAATTACATTAAATTCTTTGCCTAAAAACATCAATGCTATTAACATAACTATGGGCTATCCTTTAAAAGATATACCAACCACAAGTTTATTGTTTTCTGTGTTTCAGCTATTTGTTACCCAAGAAAAATTACAAAAAAAAATAGTAAATGAGTTTTACTATAAAGATGTTGTACGATTTTTAAAACACCCATCTATTTACAAAGTTTTAGCTAATGATACTATTTCTTTGGTAGATGATTTTCTGGGAAAAATAGCAAAAGAAAATCATACATTTATCAGTAAAAAAATACTAGAAAACGTTTTAAAAAATACAGCTCTTGAAGTAAGAAATGTAATTACATCAATCTTTTCTAGCTATGTCTCTATAGACAAATTTATAGCCAGAATTCTAGACTTAATCAATCTATTAAAAGAAGATACAACAGCTTTAGAAAAAGAATATTTATTCCGTTTTTATACTGTATTTACACAATTAAAAAAACTACAAACAACGTTTAATTATTTTACCAATTTAAAAACATTGTCTTTATTTTTTAGGCAGTTAATAGCTTCAGAAAGTTTGTCTTTTCAAGGAGAACCGTTAAGAGGATTGCAATTAATGGGCATGTTAGAAACCCGGGTTTTAGATTTCGAAAACATTATTTTAACCTCTACAAACGAAGGCATCTTACCTGCAAGTAGTCAGCAAAACACTTTTATTCCGTTTGATGTAAAAGTAGCTTTTGGTTTACCGACCTATAAAGAAAAAGATGCTATTTTTTCGTATCACTTTTTTAGGTTAGTACAACGTGCAAAAAATGTGTATATTTTATATAATACAGAACATGATGTTTTTGGAAGTGGAGAAAAAAGCCGATTTGTAACCCAATTAGAAATGATGAGAACAGACGTTTCTCAAAAAATTATATCACCAAAAGTTGTCTCAGAAAATATAGAATTAAAACAAATATCTAAAAATAAGGCAGTACTAAAACGATTACAGAACATTGCAGAAAGCGGAATTTCGCCCTCTGCATTAACCAATTATTTATACAATCCTATTTCGTTTTACAAACAAAAGATTTTAAAATTACAAGAGTTTGATGATGTTGAAGAAACCGTAGCTTTTAATACTTTGGGTACCATTGTACATGAAACTTTAGATGAAATGTACACACCATTTGTTGGTAAGTTTTTAAAGGCAGAAGCCGTTACTAAAATGGAAAATGATGCTAGAGATTTAGTGGTAAAACATTTTAAAATTCATTTTAAAAACGGCGATATTTCAACAGGAAAAAACCGATTAATTTTTGAAGTTGCAAATCGGTTTGTAGTTAATTTTTTATCACAAGAAAAAAAGTTGGTATCAGATACTAATAATCAACTTAAAATTTTAGCAACAGAAGAAAATTTATCTACAGAAATTGCCATTGATGGCATCGATTTTCCAATAAAATTACACGGGCAAGTAGATAGAGTTGATTCGTTAAACGGAATCATTAGAATTATAGATTACAAAACAGGCAAAGTAGAAAGTAAAGATTTAAAAGTGATCGATTTCGAGGAATTAAGAAATAATGAACAATACAAAGCAATGCAAGTTTTGTTATATGCCTATTTGTATTCTAAAAGCAAAAAACATAATTTTTCTACACCTATAGAGGCGGGTATTTATTCCTTTAAAAACCTGAATAGTGGGTTTTTATCTATTAATTTTTCATCAAATTATAAACAACCAAATACATTAATTACCCAAGAAAATTTAGAAGATTTCTTGGTGGAAATTAAAAAGTACATTACAGAAATGTTACATGTAGATATTCCGTTTATTGAACCTGCAGATTTAAAATATTAATTATTTTCCTTTTAAAATTAATAAAGGCACATTGGTAGAAAACTCTATTTTAAGAATTGTATTTTTTTCCCAAAGTTTTTTAAAGAAAC
>CAYWOM010000029.1:0-9923 GCA_964459905.1 uncultured Polaribacter sp.
GCCATTGTCCATTGATTTTTACCATCTACTCTTACCAAATGTGGTAGTGAAACATCTTTGGTTTCTCCTACAGATTCATTTGCCATAGAAAATATATTTCTTAAAGGCTGAATTCTTTCATTTTGAGTTAACGGAAGTTCTACAATTTCTATTCGATTTAAATTATTAAAAACATTGTAGGTTTTCATATAATCGTACATATTTTGATGCCAACCTACAAACCATGATACTGCAAAAAATAAACTTAACATTACTAAAATGCCTATTCTTTTTCCGGTACTTGCAGATTTTCTAAATTTTCTTAATCCGAAGAATAAGACCATAAAACTAAACAGCATTATAAAGATATATTTACGTATGAATAATAATGCTGGTTGATAATCGTCTCTTAAAAAGAATACTAAAGCCAATAGAATAATACTAAATAGTACAACTCTTTTCTTTTGTTTTGTTCCTTTATTCCAATAATTTTTAATCATTTCTTTAAATATTTGGTCACGAATTTTGGCTATTTAATAATTAAGATTCCTGCATGCACAGAAATAACAAATTTTATAATAAGCCTTTGTCTTTTAAACGTTCTCTTGCACTTTTTTCTTCCGCTTTTGGTTTTTCTATTTCTTTTTGTGTTTTTTCTATTGCCACGGATTCTTTACTTTTTAAATCTTCAATAAAATCTTTTCCTTTTTCTAAAACTTCATCAAATTTATCTTCTAAAGATTCTGCTTGTTCTTCTATAATTGCTGATGATTTAAAGATAAACCCTGCTAAATACGTTCCTATTAAAGCACCAAAAATCATTGACGCAAATAAAGAAATGGTTGCTAAATCTATAGGTATTAAAAAACGTGTAATTAAAATTACCAATAAGAACAAAGAGGTAATAAAGACCAAACGTAATAAAAAGGATTGTTCGAAAACAAAGCCTTTTTTATCGGCTAATTTCATTTGTAATTCTTTAGAATTGATGATTTTATTAAAAAACCGATATAAGCCATTTCCATTAGATTCTCTCCAATATAAAACAATTCCGAAAACGATGGATGCAATAAATATAATGAGTTCTAGTGTCATGCTTTTAATTTGAAGTGCTATATAAAATTAGTCTATTTTTATAAAAATTGTTACAGATTACATCAATTTAATTTAGAAAAAAATGATTTATTTCTTTCATAAATATACACATTCAAAAACACATAGCTTTACTACTTTTTTTGTATTAAAATAAATTATGAAAAAACTAGTTTTTATTTTTTTAAGAAAGAAGAAATATTCTTCAGAAATTTGTTTATTCGCCCTTTAATTTTATTTACTGTACTTCCTTCTTTTACTTTTACAAATTTTTCTTTGTGGGTTTCTTTGTAATTATAAGTTCCTAAAATTTTTGCTACCCGTTGTTTATATGCAATTCCTTTTTCTTTATTTATTTGATAAACAAAATTAGCATAACCATCAATTTCTGCTAAAACATTTGCGCCACCATTCCAAGATTTGCCTTGAATACCATCTTTTTCTATTTGAAACAATAATGCTCTAAATCGCTTTAAAGATTTTTTATTTACATTTGGCTTCTCATTTACAACAACACCTGTTACTTCTTGTCTTTGATGACGTTTCATGATGCGTAACTTTTCTGGATGCAACACAAAATTTTCATCTTCTATAATTTTCCTAGAATATTTTAAAACTGCCGTAATGTTTGTAAACTGTTCTTTATCTCCTGACAAAGTAATATCATCTACATACCTAGAATAATTAAACCCATATTTTTTACCAATTCCTTCTAAACGATAATCCATATTTCTACAAAGAACATTGGTTATTGCAGGACTGCATGGAGAACCCTGTGGCAAAAATCGATTCCCTCTTTGTGCAAAATAGTTTTCGCCTAATAATGAAATGTCTAAAATTTTAGGTTCTGAACACAGCAAGGCAAAAATAACAGCAATTTGTTCTGAGTACCCTAAGGATTTAAAAACGCCTTTTATTCGATTATATGTAATAGATGGAAAGAAATTTTTTAAATCTTGGTTAATTACAACTGCCTTATTTACATGAGGTTCTGCGTTAGATAAAATAGATTTACCAATAACACAACCATGTGCTTTTGGGTGCGTATTTGTTTTATTTAAAATCTGTTCTAAAATATAAAGTTGTGCTTTTTTTAATCTTGGCATTGGCGCAGAAATCAAACGAAAACCGCCAGACTTTTTTGCAACTTTAAATCGTTTGTAATGACTAATTTTTGAATTTTTTCTAGAAAACGTTAAAAAACGAAGTTCAGCCAACGTAATATTCATAGCAGATGCAACATCTTTTACAGTTTCTAAAACAGGTAATTCTAATTCTTTTAATCTACTTACAGCTGTTTTTTTATCATTTAATTGATGCGAATACCCTTCACCTAAATAAACAATATCTTGTTTATTTTTTAAGGCCCACTTTTCAGCTTTTTCTTTGCGAAGAAGCGCTCTTTTTTCTTTGGTTTCTTTCTGTTTTTCTTTGGATAAACGCTTGCGTTCTTTGTGTTTATTGGCAATAAAAGCTTCAGTATCTTCTATACCTTTCTCTTTATTAATAAGCGCGCGTAACTCTTTTGACAGCTCACTTTCTTCTTTAAAAAATGTATTTACTTTATTAAAATCTACGTTATCATCTGTCCAAAACCCCAAACGTTTCATTTCTGAAAGTATGTATTCCTGTTTAGACGATTGTTTAATTTTATCGTAAAGCTCTTGTCTTCTCTCTGTTGAATTACTCATAAAAACAAAAAGGTAACAATAAGATGTGTTTTTTTCCCTTCGTACAATACTAATGACTGAATTGAACAACTCCAGTGAAATAGGTACTAGTGTACTATTTCACTTCGTAGAAGTTTTACCGGAAATAGTACACTAGTACCTATTTCACAAGTTAAGTTCGAGTCAGTGACGCGTTCGTTGTCTGTATACAAGATTGGCGATCCACCAATCAAAATGCAAGGTTTTATCTTATTGCTACCAAAATTTAAATATATTAATTATTTTTATCAAAAGCGATTCTTGTTGCTAAAATGTGTTCACAAGGTCCTTTTGCCATTTTATTTGTATAATAATGTTTACAAGTACATTTTCCGTCAATAATTTTTAAATCATTATCAATAAAAACACTTGTTGTAAATTTTTCTTTAACTAAAGCTGTAACTTCAATTTGGTCTCTTTTAGCATCTGATTTTAGACTTGCAACGGCACCAATTTCCATTAATCTGTATGCTTCTTTATCTATTTCACTAGAAAAACGGAGGGCTTCAATATCTATTCCTTCTCTTTTTAATTCTCTAATGCGATAAACATTATTTTTTAAATCGTAAATAACTTTACCCGCTTGAGTAAAAGTTACTAAAGATTGTTTTACTGTTTGCACATCTAACTGCAACTTATTTGCAATAGCATCTTCTGTACTAAACCAATCTTTTCGCAATTCTAAATAAACCTTTTGCATGGTGTTTGCGGGCACTTTGGCTCTTGGCATTAGCAAATCTAATTGTGTAGATTGCGCCCAATCATTGGCTGTCCAACCAGACAAACCTAAAGTAAAATACATTTCATTTGATAGGTGTGCGATATAAAATGATGGCATTCCAGAACCCAATAAATGTACCGTAAATTTATCTGTAATTGGTAATAAACGTTCTAATAACTGAATTCTTCTTCTTCCCCAAACTCTAATTTCTCTTTCTTCGTTTCCTTTATAGGTAGATTGTAAACATTCAACTTCTATATTCCAGGGTTCAAAAACTGCGATTACAGGTTTACCTGGTTTCAAAATATATTTAATAGCTCTTGGTCCTGTTTTTTCTTTGTTTCGTTTTAAAACGGATATAAAATTTGCAATGTCTATAGGCTGCAAATCAAAAGAAACTTTATTGCTAGTCATTGCTGTACTTACTTGTAAAAAACCACGCACCCAACTATCTGGCAAATCAATTTTTACTTCTCTATAAGTTTCTTCGCCGGTTGTTTTTACATCAAATCCTTTTGGATCTATCTTAAATTGGGTATTCTTATAAGTTCTTATTTTTTGAAATTCGTGGTACAGTTTTTTTGAATAATCAATATTTGTAGTACCACATTTAAACTCATCTATATGATTAAAAACATCATAACCACAAGATAATTTACCGTAAACGGATTCATCTTTACTAAAACATTCAAAAAAAACTTGATCTGGATGTACTGTAATTACAGGGTCTAAAACTAACCAAGCTGCATAATCTCTTGTATAAATATATTTAAAATAATCTCTTTGAGATTTATAATATGGCCCAGTAATTTTCTCTCTTTGAGAACGCACCGCTTTTAATCTACTCTGTAATTTATTAATTTGAAGTTTTAATGATGAAAGTTCTGCCGTTGCTTCTGCCACCCAAACATCTTCTTTATTTTTTAACCAAGCTAAATATTGTGTATTGTCTTTTGGTTGAAAATTAAAATCTGCAGTTACCACATTGTGTAGCGCAGAAATTGCTTCTCTAAACGGTATTTTTTTATCTAAATTACCAACAAAAAAAGTAGGCTCTCTTAAAATATCTGGCGCAAAGTTAACACCTGTAGCAGAAGCACTGTTTTCTACACGACTCTTACCATTATATTTATAGTTAAATTTCATTTGTTACCTCGTTTATCAATAATGGAACTTCTAATACTGGAAATTTCGCTGTAATTGCTAATAAAATATCTATATTTCTACTTTTATCTGTAATTGTTTTGGTGTCTAAAACTGCATTAATAATCTCTATTGTCATTTTTGCAACGGCTTCATTTTTTATAGCTTCCTCTTCTAAAAATTTATAAACTCTAGTTTTTGTTGCTCTATTTTTGTTGATGTTAAATAAACTTGATTTAAAATAATCTTTTAATTGTAAAATTACCTTCGGATTATCTTTTGCGAACGAGTTTAAATAATTGGTCACAAAAAACTGCATTTCTTTTGTTGGATGTTCTTGTAATTTTTGCAACAAAAGCAACCCTTTTTCATTAGAAAAATGTTTGGTAATCATTTTAATTCCAAAAGCTTGCACCTCTTTTTTAACATTATCACAAACATATAAAAGCAAATCTACTGTCCAGTTTTTTACAGTAATTTGTTCATCAAAATAAACACAAGCCCAATCTATTACATCTTGCCATTCTGCATTAAAAATTAATAAGGCTTGTTCTAATTCTGTATTTACTTTGTAGGCATTTCTTTTAAAATGAGTAGCTACTTTTTCACGTATCGTAAAAACGTCACTATCTGCTAATTGCACCAATTGCTGCATAGACACATTTGCCAATTGTATTCTTTTTTCGAATAATGGCGTTCCTAAATTTTGAGCAAACTCGTATTTAGAAAGTACAAAAGAAAAAATTTGCGCTTCGGATAATGATGTTAAACTGTCTTCAAAATATTTTGTAAGCAATGTATAACTGTCCTTGTGTACCCCTTTATAATCTTCAGAATCTGTTAGAACTTGTAATAGTTTATTTAATAAATTGTTTTTAAAAACGGTATCTAATTTTACCAACCTTTCTATAGTTGGTTGAATAGCTTCTCTAACTTCTCTATATTCAGAAAAACAAAAACCAACAATTTCTTGGCTATTTTCTAATAAGAAATCATCCGGAAAATGTGCTAAAATTTCTATTCCTGCTTTTCGCAACAGCTCATCATCAGAAGTTATATATACATTAAAAGAGTCTTTAAAAATTTTATAAGCTGGTGTAATATTATGCTTTGCTAAATTAATAGCAAAGAGTTTATTTGTTGTTTGTAATGAATTTGAAAGTTCAGTAATCTTATTAGCAGATGTTTCGCTTAATAACAATCCGAATTTAGAATTACCAATTAAATTATTAATAGCAACTAAATAATCTCTTGAAAAAAGGGTATTCTTTATAAAGAATGGTTTTAATTCCTTAGTATCAATTTTATAATCATAAACAACCTCACTTTCGTACAATTTATATAAATAATCAATAACTGCTAATTGATTTGTGAATAATAAACTAATTATAAAATCTGATCTTCTAAAGTAATTATTGCTGTATTTTTCTAACCAGCCAACACCTAATTGTACTGCTTTTTTATTATCTGTACTTAAAAGTGCAATTACAATCGATTCTTCGGGCTGCGTATCTGCATACTTTTTTTCTAAAGAATTAGCAATTAATGTAACTACTTTTGGGTTATAATGCCCCACCAATTTTGCAATTAATTCACTAGAAATAGTTTCTAAAAAATGTAAATTATCTTCAATTATTCGTATTGAAAAGTTAATTGCAACATCGCTTTTTGCAGCTGCTAAAATTTGTAAAACTTCATTGGGCTTTTCATTCCAAACGTTGGATAAAATTTCTTCTCTAGAATTTTTAGTTTTTGCTTGTTCAATATAATACCATTTGTTTTTCTGTTGAAAAAATCTTGCAGAAGCTCCATACAAAATATACATCAATGCAGGAAAATTATGATATTTAGGAAAATGCCTTTGTTCACTTTCATAGTTCTGCGTTATACTATTATAATCATACGCATACTGAATATCTTCATTTACATTATCTTCTTTATCATTTAAAGAAATTAATATTTTAGAGGCAAAACTTATATAAACATCAGCATTGTTTTGACTTAATTCATAGAGTTTTTTATAAGATGTAGAATTAAAATATGCTTTGGTTTTTTTTGAAAATGCTATAGAAGGATTTTCTTTCTTCTTCTCTTCTTCTACAGAAATCCAATTATTTTTAGAATCATAAATATAATCTGAATAATATCCCGGTTTATTTAACGCCATTCTTTTAGAAAGCAAACAAAAGAATTCAAAATCATTTGTAATTTCTGATGCTCTATAAATGTATCTAATAGATTTAAATGTATTTGCTTTAAAAGGGATTTTTTCTATGAGTTGATAAATCTTTTCTCGCAAAACAACATCTTCAAAAGCATAAATATAGGCATAATACAAAAGCATTACATTTTTAGCATCGGCATTCAAAAAATGAATTGGCAATGCATTTACAACCTCTTCTGTAATAAAATTAGAAACTTCATTTTTAATTACTTTTTTATCAGATTCGCTACCAAATCTTAAAAGAAAAGCACAAGCTATTCTGCCCCCTATTGTAGTAAATTTAGTTTCTTTAAAAACTGCTAAAATTTGATGATTGTACGCATCATTTTTATATGAAGCCAATACAGCTATGGCATTGTATTGTTCAAATTTATCTTTAGAAGATACAAATTCTGCAATTAAACTTGTTGCAGTAAGCATCTTTAAATTTCCTGCTCGCAAAATAATCCTAGAAACTTTCCAATTTCTAGTATATGTTTTGGAAACGGCCTGTTTTAAATACTTTAAAATAGTTTCTTCCCTAATAGAGTTAATCGTTGGTTTTGGAGTTTTTAAGCTACTTTCTGTGCTACTGTTTTCTAAATATCCTTTTTTTTCTTTACTTTCAATGAGCGTATTAAAAATTTTTAAAGCTTCTTCATAAGAAACAGGAAAAATTGTTTTTGTGCCTTCCCTTAAATTAGCATCGCGCCTTCCGTATCTAAAATTTACAACAAATAAATCTTGATTTTCGCAAAGATCAACTTCATAAACCTTGTTAGATTTTCCTTCAGAAAAATAAAGTGTTTTTTGTTTTACTAATTTCAATATGTTAAATTTTTATGCTTAAAAATACTCTAATTTTTCTAAAAATTGTTAGAAATTGTATCAATTATCCAATCTTGTGTTGATTCTTCTAAAGTTTCAAAAACTTCAAAAAATTGTTCTTTGTCATACCAAAACAAAAACAACACGTCTTTTGGTGCAATATTTACCAACAAATACCAAATTAAATCTTGATGATTCGGTTTTAAAGAAGAATGTGGCTTATGCAAAGCAACATACATTTCTTCATCAATTATATCTTTAGGGTTTAAGGCTGAAGCTATTTTTTTCTTTTCTAAATACAATTCAACCCCCATTATCTTTTTACGTGCTTTTACATCAATTTTATTTAAATAACTTTTAAATAAAATTACATCTTGTAAAATGTCTTTTATTAGATGTGTGGTATTTTTTAAGTACGAAGAAAAGATGTATTTTTTAATTCTATTATACCTTTTTTTAGAGGCTTCTTCTGCTAAATCTAACTCAATAACATCATAACTACGTAATTTTTCGATAACTTCTTTATGAGAAATATGATACATTAAAATATCATGAATTGTATCTTTTATAGCTTCCTTATATGCATCTTTTTTTTCAAAAATTAATACAGGTTTTACAAAATCTCTTAACACAAAAACACCACCAAAAGCTTTTGTATAAAAGGAGTCTGTACTAAAAATCACTTCTTCTAAATTAAGTGTTCGTTCTCTTAAATCGCCATATTTTTTTGCGGAAACTAATATTTTTTGATGTAAGTTTTCATCAATAAAACTGGTGTCTTTATAAAAGGTTTCTATTAATTTTAATTGTTCCTCTTTTGCTTTTTTTAAATTATCAATTAAATAAAATTTAATAGAAATATCTTTGTATTTTAAAACATCTAAGGGTTCATAAAAGACATCAATCTTTTGATCGAACTCTAAGCAAATTGCAGAATCTCTAGTAATGTTATTTATCTTGTTGCCGTGTTTTTTAAAGACAGCTTTCATAATTTCTTTATCAAAAGAATGAAAGGGGTTATAAATTGGTAGTCCTTTTTGCAGGGGAGTTATAATAATGGCATGCGTATTTGCTTCGCCATTATTTAAGTAAAAATTTTCTTTTTTTTCTTTGGCTATTTCTGGACTCCAACCAATACCATCAACAGAAAACGAAGTTAAGTTGGTTGTTGTAAAGCCTAATTTTAATAATCATTTATTATAACGCTCTACTAATTTTCCGCTTATGAGAATTAGTTCGTTTCTATATAAATTTGCGTCTAAAAGTTTTTGCATAATTATTTTTATACCGAGATTTACAAAGATTAAAAAAAGGTATCTTAAACTCTTCTAATACTATTTTTATTTTGGCAACCATCTAAATAAGAATGGTGTTTTTAAATTAACTCTTCAATTTTTAAATGATACAGCAACATAATAGTTCTTGCATCTATAATTTCTTTGTTTTCTATCATTTGTAAGGCTTCTTTAAATGACGTTTCTATAACGGTAATTTCTTCATTTTCTGAAGACAAACCTCCACCTTTTTCTATTTTATCTTCTGGTTTATATTTTGCAACATATAAATGCACTTGCTCTTTTATTAAGCCTGGTGATAAAAATACCGTACTTACTTTTTTAATTTCAGAAATAGCATAACCAATTTCTTCTTTTGTTTCTCTAATAACGCTGGTTTCTGCCGATTCATTTTTATCAATAGAACCACCACAAACTTCAATAGAAAACCCGTTTTTTACCCCTGCAACATACATTGGTATTCTAAATTGCTTTGATAACAATACTTTTTTGGTGGATGGATTGTACAATAAAACGGCAACCCCGTCATTTTTTCCATAAACTTCGTGTATTAAACGTTTTGTTGTTCCGTTTTTAAAGGTAAAATCGAAACTTACTTGTTCTAGTGTTGCCCAAATGTTAGAAATTATTTTTGAAGTTACGTTTGTAACCTTATCTTTAATTTGCATCTCCAAACGTTTTTCTTGCTTCTAAATCGATATTCATTTGATTTATTCTCGAATCTACTTTGCGCTTAAAATCTGTATCTGCAATGGTGGCAACATTGTCTAAATAACGCACCACTTCTTGCCTTCTAATTTCAGAAAAATCTAACCCGCTCATATTGGCTTTCATTAATTCTTGCAACATGCTAAACTTGGTGTCATATTTCTGTTTGAAATAAATTTCTGGATTTTCGAACCAATCTTGTTCTAAATCAAAATCTGTTAATCGTAATGAAATTGCAGATTGAA
>CAYWOM010000030.1:0-9662 GCA_964459905.1 uncultured Polaribacter sp.
AATTAAATCTGCAGCACCCGATTTTATATTTGTAAATAAAATTTGTTTCCAAGTTTTACCACCATCAATAGTTTTATAAACACCACGTTCTTTATGTGCTCCCCAAGGCGAACCAATGGCGCCAACATACACAATATTAGGGTTTGTAGGATGAATAATAACACGATGAATGTGGCGTGTTTTTTCTAAGCCCATAACCTTCCAAGTTTTTCCAGCGTCTAAAGATTTGTAAATTCCGAAACCGCCATTTAAGCTATTTCTTGGGTTTCCTTCGCCAGTACCTGCCCAAATTACACTTGGGTTAGATTGCTGTATGGCAACAGCACCAATAGAAGCGGTGAGTTCTTTTTCGAAAATGGGTTGCCATTTTATGCCACCAGAAGTAGATTTCCAAATTCCGCCAGAAGCAGTGCCAACATAAATTATTTCTGGGTTAGATGCTACAACATCTATAGCAGTTACGCGGCCAGACATTCCGCCAGGGCCAATATTTCTTGGTTTCATGTTTTTTACCAAATCCATAGAAAATTCTTGCGAAAAGAATAGGGTAGAAATGCATAAAAATAAAAGGGTTAGTAGTTTTTTCATGATAAATTTTTGTAGATTTTAATAACAGCCACAATATACAAAATAGAAAATGCTCAATTATTATTGAGCATTTATGTTTTACAAATTTATGTTTTACAATGTGTTTAAGCTTATTGCTTAATTTTGTTCATCTTTCTTTTTAGGAGCTCTTTTTGCATCTTTTAAAACTTGCATTAGCATCCATTCAATTTGTCCGTTTGTAGAACGAAATTCGTCTGCAGCCCATTTTTCAATAGCCTTAATCATGTCTTCATTAACACGTAATGCAAATGCTTTCTTTTTTGACATTTTTGTTTTTTTACAAATGGAATAATTGTTTCTTTAAGTAGAAAACTTAAAAATAGTAATTGCTACAAAACAATTATTCTAAATTACTTACTGTTTTTATATACTTCTAAAACCCTAAACGCGTCTTCTTTTTTTTGAGTTCCAATTAATAGTTTTTTATTATTTTTTAGTTCTAGCTGAATGCCAATGTCTCCAGAAATAGTAATCGCTTTTCCTTTAGATTTATTCCAAAGAGCGCCCCCTTTAAGTCCCCAGCCACCATACTCTCCAATTGGGTCATACGTTCTAATATTCGCTTTTTTAATTTCTTGCCAACGAATTGTTTTCATAGAAAAATGAAAAGGAAAAAACTGATAATGAACTCCTATTTCATCAATTTTTGTTTTTAATTTTAAGAAGAAAACAAACGCTATAGATACAGCAATTCCTAACAAGGTTACTACAAATTCATTGGTAGACATTGTAGTGTTTTCTTGGTAATATTCTTTTGTAATAATTGCAATTGGCACTATTGTACTAAAAGCTAAAATAATAATTAACCAAGTTTGTGTAAAACGTTGTTCTTCTTTAAAAAATTTCACTTTATCTATTTTTATCCTTTTCTAAAAGAGCATTAATTAATCCGTTTGGGGTAGCATAAATATTTACAACTCTCCAGCCTTGTTTTGCATAATTATTAAGTTCATCTTCAAATTTTTGCTGACTATTTTTCCAGCTAAAAGGTTGTTTTATAATTTTATATTCTTTCATTTTTTTTAGTTTTTAATGTTGATTGGGTTTAAATTCTCTAAATTTTTGCGATGGTTAAACTGAGTTGGTTTATTTTTTTAATGTTACCAACAACCAATTTAATGACTTAAAGTGCCTGCGTTTACAACCGGAGATGCTTCTTTGTCGCCACACAAAATAACTAATAAATTACTTACCATGGCTGCTTTTCTTTCATCATCTAATTCAACAATTTGTCTTTTATTTAATTCTGATAATGCCATTTCTACCATTTCTACAGCACCTTGTACAATTTTATGTCTTGCAGCTACAATTGCAGTTGCTTGTTGTCTTTTTAACATGGCACTTGCAATTTCTTGCGCATAGGCTAAATAGCCAATTCTTGCTTCTAGTACCTCTATTCCTGCAATTGCTAAACGTTCTTCGATTTCTTTTTCTAAAGCTTCAGAGACTTCATTTACACTAGAACGCAGCGTTATATCTTCATCAGAACCTTCATCAGCAAAATTGTCATATGGGTACATACTTGCTAATTTTCGTACAGCAGCATCTGTTTGTACACGTACAAAATTCTCGTAATTATCTACATCAAAAGCCGCTTTGTAAGTATTGGTAACTCTCCAAACCAAAATTGTAGAAATCATTATTGGGTTTCCTAATTTGTCGTTTACTTTTAACCGCTCACTATCAAAATTACTAGCTCTTAAAGAAATGGTTTTTTTTCTATATAACGGATTTGCCCAATACAAACCATTCTCTTTAATTGTGCCCACATATTTTCCGAAAAGTAAAATTACTTTAGATGTATTTGGGTTGACAAGGATAAAGCCAAAAAATCCGATAAATCCTAAAACAAAAATTAAAATATATACAGCACTTTCATTAGAAACGGCCGTTACTATTCCTCCAAAAAACAAGAGTAAAACTATAAATAACATTAAATAACCGTTTGCTAGTTTGATGATTTTTTCTTCTTTCATTATATTTGATTTAAGTATGATATTAAAATGATATCACAAAGATATACTATTTTTTTTCATATTTCCAAATTTTTTCATTATTATTTTTATAATTTAGCTGAAAATTAATTTTAAAATTTAAAAATGAAATTTAAACTACTTTTATTAATATCGATATTGTTTTTTTCGAATTCTACTAAAGAAGAAGATGTTTTTTGGGGGCAAAACGGACACAGAATTACAGGTGAAATTGCAGAAAGTCATTTATCGAGAAAAGCAAAAAAAGCGGTTGATAAAATTTTAAAAGGACAAAGTTTAGCCTTTGTTTCTACGTATGCAGATGAAATAAAATCTGATAAAAAATACAGAAAATATTATTCTTGGCATTACATAAATATGGATTTAGAAGATACTTATGCTACTGCAAAGAAAAATCCGAAGGGAGATTTAGTAACTGGTATTAATGCCTGTATTGCCATTTTAAAAAATCCTAAAAGCACCGAAGAAGAGAAAGCTTTTCATTTAAAAATGCTAGTTCATTTTCTAGGCGATTTACACCAACCGATGCATATTGGAAGAAGAGAAGATAAAGGTGGCAACACTATACAGGTGCAATGGTTTGGAAAAGGAACAAATTTACATGCAGTTTGGGATACAAAAATGATTGAAGAATGGAATATGAGTTATGTAGAATTGGCAAAGAATGCTAAAGATTTATCAAAAAAACAAATAGAAGCAATAGAAAAGGGATCTGTTGAAACTTGGGTAGATGAGGTTCATATACTAACAAAAGAACTTTATAGTTCTGTAGAAGTAGGAGAAAATTTACGTTACAAATATTCTTATGATCATTTTGGAACCGTTAGAACACAGTTACAAA
Organism: uncultured Polaribacter sp.; assembly: GCA_964459905.1. Taxonomy (GTDB): domain Bacteria; phylum Bacteroidota; class Bacteroidia; order Flavobacteriales; family Flavobacteriaceae; genus Polaribacter. Next base: position 3,445 of record CAYWOM010000030.1, read on the forward strand.
AAGGAGGTATTCGTTTGGCAAAAACTTTAAATGATATTTTTGATTAACAGCTCTTTTATTATAATATTTAAAAACCTCACAAATTTTTTGTGAGGTTTTTTTGTTAACAATCAGTTAATTATAGGTATTGCTTTTTAAAAAAATGTACTTTTATATAATGATTAAAAAAATAATTTCTATATTTTTTGTTTTAGTAGTTATTTACTCTTGTAAAAAAGAAGAAAAAATAAGTGCGTTTGAGCAGGTTACCGCTGTAAAAACATATTCTTATAATGAGTTAAAACCGCTGTTAGAAAAAAAAGATGATAAAACCTATGTTGTAAATTTTTGGGCAACTTGGTGTTCGCCTTGTGTAAAAGAGTTGCCTTATTTTGAGAAAATAAATAAAGGATATAAAGACAAAAAAGTAGAAGTGATTTTGGTGAGTTTAGATTTTCCGAAACAAGTAGAAAAAAAATTAATTCCTTTTATTAATAAGCAAAAATTAAAATCTAAAGTAATTTTGTTAGATGATATAAATGAAGATCTTTGGATAAAAGCAATAGATACTACTTGGTCTGGAGCAATACCTGTTACGCTTATTTATAATGCTAAAAAGAGAAAATTTTACAAACAATCTTTTAACTATAAAATGTTAGAAAATGAACTACAAACTTTTTTAAAACCATAAATTATGAAACTACTTAAGCTAATTTTAATGGTAGCTGTTTTTACAGTTGCAACTGCTTTTACTTTAAAAACCTCTAATAATGGATATAAAATTGGCGATACCATTGAAGATTTTTCTTTAAAAAACGTTGATGAAAAGATGATTTCATTAGCAAATTATAAAGATGCGAAAGGATTTATTATTATTTTTACCTGTAATACTTGTCCGTATTCTGTGGCAAATGAAGATAGAATTATAGCTTTAGATAAAAAATACAAACCATTAAAATATTCTGTAATCGCTATTAATCCTAACGATCCAGCAGCTTCTAACGGCGATAGTTTTAAAGAGATGAAAGTAAGGGCCAAAGAAAAAGAGTTTCCATTTCCGTATTTATTTGATGAAGGACAAAACGTTTATCCAAAATTTGGAGCAACAAAAACCCCACATGTATACATTGTTACAAAAAATAACCTAAAAGTACAATATATTGGTGCTATTGATAACAGTTCTAGAAACCCAGATGCTGTTACAGAAAAGTATGTAGAAAATGCTGTTGATGCTTTATTGGCTGGTAAAAAAATAACAAAAAAAGAAACCAGGGCTATAGGTTGTTCTATAAAAACTAGGTACTAATTATTTCCGCTCTAAAAAATCTTGATACGAGTTTTGCGTAATCGATTTGCCTAGAGAATCTAATTTATTTGAGTCTTTACCTGTTTCTAAAATTGGTTTTTTACTAACATAATCATATAAGAAAAGTCCGTTTTTTGTAAGCGTACCGAAACCTTTGTTAAAAGTATAATGTGCATATTGATTGCTAGAAGTATTAAAAATGTTTTTGCTAAAAGTAAAGTCAGAATTGTCTGCTTTTAACAGGTTTAATAAAGTATAAGAGAAATCTACTTGGCTAGCAATGGTATTAATTTCTATTCCTTTTTTGTGCAATGCACCACCTAACCAAAGCATGGGTATTTTAAATTTCTTAGGTGAATTAAACGCGCCTTTATGTATTGGAAAGCTATGACCATGATCTGCCATAATAACAATTAAAGTGTTTTTATACCACGCTTGTTTTTTTGCAAAAGCTATAAACTTACCAATGGTTTTATCTGTGTATGCATGAGAGCTTCTAAATAAATTGTCTTCAGAATTTTTGCCAAATTTATAGGTGCCTGGAAATTGAAAGGGTTCATGACTTGTTAGAGTTAATGCAATTTTAAAGAAAGGTTCTTGTTGTTTTTTTGATAAATCTTCTGCAAATCGGTTCATAAGCACATGGTCATGGGCGCCCCATTTAGAGTTCCAATCTTTTTTATCAAATTCGCTTCCATCTACAAAATTGTTAATTCCTGCATTTCGTAAATAGGTATTCATATTTCCAAAATTTAAATCGCCACCATAATAAAAAGAAGTTTTGTAACCTAAATCTATCATTTTTTGAGGCAACATTGGTAAACTTCTGGTTTTGTTAGGCATTCTCATAATTCTTTTTACGGGTGGTGGGTAATAACCACTTAAAATAGCCGGAATTCCTTTGTCTGTTCTATCTCCATTGGCGTAAAAATTAGTAAATAAAACACCTTCTTTAGAGAGTTTGTTTAGGCTTGGAGTAACGTTGGCTTCACCATTAAGACTCTCTACAACTTTGGCTGTTAATCCTTCCCAAATAATTAAAATTACATTTGGTTTTACAGTATTTAAAATACTATCTGTATTCGCATTTAAAAGTTGATTTCTGTTTTTATTAATGATATTTTTAGCAATTGTATCATTAAAATATTTATAAGGATTTTTACCATTAGTTTTGTGAGTAAGTGTATTAAAAAAGTTCCAAATACAATTAACGGCAGCATGATTGGCATACATTTTATTAGAGAAATAAACATTGCTTTGGTTTATAGGAATTGTTTGAAACCCACCTCTTATAGGAATAATTAATGCTGCAGTTAGTATTAAAAAAACAGGTATTTGTAACCAATTTGACACAGATATTTTAGCCATTCTTTTACTAATTATTTTAGAAAATAATTTTATAAATAAAAAAGAAATAATACCCCAAAATAAAGTTCCAGAAATCAGTTGAAAATTAGAAGCAGTAGCAATCATTAATTCTGGTGTATTTAAATAAGGTAGTAAACTGGTGTCTAAACGAACACCCCAAGCCTTGTATAAACTAACATCAATAATTAACAATAAAGTAATAAAAATTAAAAGTAGGTAAGAATACCATTTTATAATAGTGCTAATTTTTTTAGGCTTTATTAGAATAGAAAAAATTATTAATAAAAATGGAATTAAACTTAAATAAGCAGCAAAAGATAGGTCTAATCGAATACCATAAATAAATGTTTTTATTGCTGTTGTAAAACCTAATTCTTGTGTTTCTTTATAATGAAATATCAGAAAAAATAGCCTCGCAAAAAAGAAATAACTTACCCACAAAAAAAAGTAGATACTATTAAAAAAAAATCTGTTTTTAAAATTTTTCACTGAATTAAAATTGGATTAGTTTAGTGTTGTTTTTATTATTTTTATAAAAAAAATATAATTATAGTAATAAATACAAGTCGTTTTTATTCATTAACTTTTAAGCGTGCCTTTGCAGTTACAGAAACATCAGCATAATCCTTATTTATATATTTTAAATATCCAGTAATAGCAATCATTGCAGCATTGTCTGTGGTGTATTCGAATTTAGGAATATAGGTAGTCCAGCCAAAATGTTTTTCAGCCATTAATAAACGGTTTCTAATTGCCGAATTTGCAGAAACACCACCTGCAATTGCTATATGTTTAATTCCCGTTTGTTTTACGGCATTTTTTAGTTTATCCATCAAAATTTCAACAATTGTATATTGTATAGAAGCACAAATATCATGTAAGTTTTCTTCTACAAAATTAGGGTTTATTCTTTGTTGTTTTTGAATAAAATAAAGAATACCTGTTTTTAATCCGCTAAAAGAAAAATCTAAATCGCCTACTTTTGGTTTTGTAAAAGCAAATGCTTTTGGGTTTCCAAGTTTTGCATATTTATCAATTAACGGTCCGCCAGGATAAGGTAAGCCTAAAATTTTTGCAGACTTATCAAAAGCTTCACCTACAGCATCGTCTATAGTTTCGCCCAAAATTTCCATTTTAAAATGATTGGTAACTTTTACAATTTGTGTATGACCACCACTTATGGTTAAGCAAATAAAAGGAAATTGCGGAATTTTACTATCTTCTTCTGTAATAAAATGCGCTAAAATATGTGCTTGCATATGGTTTACAGCAAGTAACGGGATTTGCAAGCCCAATGCTAAAGACTTGGCAAAAGAAGTGCCAACCAACAGAGATCCCATTAATCCCGGGCCCCGTGTAAAAGCAATTGCAGCCAAGGCTTCCTTTTTAATGTTTGCTTGCTCTAAAGCTTGTTGCACAACAGGTACAATATTTTGCTGATGCGCTCTAGAAGCCAACTCTGGCACAACACCACCATATTTAGAATGTACTTCTTGGTTTGCAACAACATTACTTAAAATAGTTGTGTTGCAAATTACAGCAGCACTAGTATCATCGCAAGAAGATTCTATTGCTAAAATATAAACGGGCTTCTTCATTAAAAATATAGTTTAAAGCAAAATTAACTATATTTTTAAGTTGACCTTGCTTTTTTAAGAATAGAAATTTAATTCTTTGTTAAATTTGCACGTTCTTTGTAATAATTGGCAGCATTTTTGATTGTAAAAATCAACAAATTACACACTTATTTAAAACCTTTATTATCATTAAAAAAGTTGGAAATAAAATACTAAAATGGCTAGGGTACTTTGTGCTCTTTTTGCTGTTGATTAGTATTTTGCTTTCTATACCCGCTGTACAAACTAAATTAGGGAGTTATGCTACCAAAAGAATTAATGAGAATTTTAACATTAACCTTACCATTAAAAAAATCGATTTATCCTTCTTAGGAAGTGTTAATTTAAAAGGTTTAGAAATTAGAGATCATCATAAAGACACCTTAATTTTTGTAAAAAAACTAAGTACCTCTTTATTAAGTGCTTCTAAAATTTTAGATAATAAAATTTTATTAGGCAGCATTAAGCTTGAAGACGCACATTATTATATGAAAACCTATAAAGGTGAAAAAGATGATAATATGGCTGTTTTTATTGATAGTTTCGATGATGAAAAACCTAAAGATTCATTGGCGTCAACTTTTATTTTAAAGTCTTCTAATGTTTATGTAAATAACCTTAATTTTAAATTAATTAATGCAAATAAAAAAGATTCTTTAAGTTTTTCGGCAAGTACTGCTGGAGGAAATTTACAAGAATTAGCAATTGTTGGGCCTAATTTTTCTTCAAAAATTAAGGGCTTATATTTTGTTGATAATAGAGGGTTACAGGTAACCAATTTAACAACCGATTTTTCGTATTCTAAAACAGCAATGCATTTTAAAAAGACAAGATTGCAGACACAAAAATCAGATATTGAAGCAACTATAGATTTTAGATATAAAAGAGAAGATTTAGTAGATTTTAACAACAAGGTAAACATTAAAGCTACTTTTAATAAAAGTAAACTAGCAGTTAGCGATTTAAAAAAATATTACAATGAGTTAAGCGGGAATGATATAATCGATTTTTCTGGAAAACTAAATGGTAAACTAAATAATTTTGATTTAAATAAATTTAGTTTAGTTACTAAAAAGGGCATAAAAATTATAGGAGATTTATCTTTTGTAAATGCTGTAAACCCAGAACGAGGTTTTGTTTTTGAAGCAGATTTAAAAAATTTAACAGCTACATATAAACGGTTAAAAAATATTTTGCCAAACGTTCTAGGTAAAACCTTGCCATCTGAATTCGATAAATTTGGCAAGTTTACAATTGTAGGTCAAGTAAAAGTTACGCCAGAACAAATGAGTGCAACCCTAGATTTAAAATCTGAACTTGGGGGTATTATTTCTGATTTGCAAATATTAAATATAGACAATATAGATGATGCAAGTTACAGTGGAGGAATTGAATTAAATAATTTTGATATTGGCAACTTTTTTAACGACCCATTGTTTGGGAAAATTTCTTTAAAAGGAGATGTAAACGGAAATGGTTTTCGATTAGACAATATCAAAACTTCTTTTGTTGGTGGTGTTTCTGAGTTAAACTTTAAAGGCTATGCTTATAAAAAAATTACGGCAAATGGTCAATATCAAAACAATAAATTTGATGGCGATTTAATTATTGAAGACACTAACTTTAAAATGAAGTTTAACGGATTGGCAGATTTGTCTTCCGAAGTACATAAATTCGATTTTAAATCTGACATTGCTTATTTAAATTTAAAAGAAACCAATCTTTTTATAAGAGATAGTGTCTCTATTTTAAAAGGAAATATAACCTTAGACATAGAAGGAAATACCTTTGATGATATTACAGGAAAAGCAACTTTTAAAAATATTTTATACACCAATCAAAAAAAAGAGTTTGTTTTTGAAGAATTTAATATTTCTTCATCTGTAAAAGATAGCATAAAAACCATAGATGTTTCATCTAAAGATATAGCAAAAGGTGCTGTTTCGGGC
>CAYWOM010000031.1:0-9487 GCA_964459905.1 uncultured Polaribacter sp.
TTTGCAATTTGGCCAACAATAGAACCAACGGCACCGGCAGCACCAGAAACTAAAACAATGTCTCCTTCTTTAATTTTTCCAACTTCTAGAATTCCGAAATAAGCCGTCATTCCAGGCATTCCTAAAGCACCTAAATACATTGGCATTGTTGCTAGTTTATCATCTACTTTATACCAACCATCTCCATTAGATACAGCATATTGTTGCACTCCGCCCCAACTTGTAACACAATCGCCAATTTCAAACTTTGGGTTGTTATTGTTTTGTATTACTTTACCAATAGAACCTGCGCGCATAACATGGTCTAATTCTATTGGTGGTATGTAAGATTTTGTATCATTCATCCAACCTCGCATAGCAGGATCTAAAGAAATATAATGTTGCTGAATTAAAATTTCGCCATCTTCTACAGTTGGAATCGAATTTTCTTGTAATTGCCAAGTATCTGAATCTGGAGTACCTTTTGGACGTTTTTTTAAGATTATTTGTTTGTTTTTCATGGTTGGTATTTTTTAAAAAATTAAAAATAGTAAATTTTAGTAGGCTATCAAATCTAAAATATTCTTTTCTAATTTATTTTTTGCTAAATATTGATTTTCTAAACTAGGTTCAAAAGGAATAGGAGTTTCTATACTTGCCAATCTTTTTACTGGTGCATCTAAAAATTTAAAACAATTTTCTGTAATTAATGCAGAAATGTCACTTGCAATTCCACCAAAAAGCGAGTCTTCTTGCACAATTATTGCTCTACCTGTCTTTTTTACCGATGTAAAAATTGCAGCTTCATCTAAAGGTTGCAAGGTTCTTAAATCGATAACATCTGCAGATATTGCCGTATTTTTATCTAAGGTTTCTAAAACCCAATGAATTCCTGCACCGTAACTTATTATTGTTAATTGATTTCCTTCTTTTAATAGTTTAGCTTTTCCTATTTCTATAGTAAAATAGTTTTCAGAAACATCTTGATAAACAGACCTATATAAAGCTTTATGTTCAAAAAATAATACTGGATTTGGGTCGTTAATAGCGGCTATTAACAAACCTTTTGCATCTTGTGGAAATGCCGGATATACAACTTTTAACCCTGGTGTTTTAGTAAACCAAGCTTCATTTGTTTGACTGTGAAAAGGACCAGCTCCTACGCCGGCACCGCAAGGCATTCTTATAACCACAGCTGCTTTTTGTTGCCATCTGTAATGAGATTTTGCCAATAAATTTACAATTGGGTTAAAACCTGAAGAAACAAAATCTGCAAACTGCATTTCTACAACCGATTTTATTCCGCTTACAGACAAACCATAAGCTGCAGCAACAATTGCAGATTCGCAAATTGGTGTATTTCTAACACGTTCTTTACCAAATTCTTGCACAAAACCGTCGGTAATTTTAAAAACGCCACCATATTCTGCAACATCTTGTCCCATAATTACCAAATCATTATGTTTTTGCATAGCCTGTTTTAATCCTTCGGAAACAGCATCAACAAAGCGTATTTTTTTTTGTTTAGGCGAAGGTGAAATGGCGGTAAATTGATGGCTTTTATATACATCATTTAACTCTATTTCTAAATTGGGTACTATTTTTTCTTCGTTAAAAGCAGTTTGTAAATGCTTGTTTATTTCATTAACAATTTCTTTTTTTAGAGCAACTTCAGTTTCTTCGGTAAGAATTCCTTCAGACTTTAAATAATCTTGATAATTTTCTAACGGGTCTTTTTTAGCCCAAAAGTCTAACAAATCTTGCGGCACATATTTTGTACCACTCGCCTCTTCATGACCACGCATTCTAAAGGTTTTAAATTCTAATAAAATAGGTCTTGGGTTTTTACGAACACTTTTAGCAATTTCGTTAACTTTTGTGTAGACTTCAATAATATTATTACCATCAATAATATGGCTTTCCATTCCGTAACCAATTCCTTTATCGGCAATATTTTTACAATTAAATTGCTCGGAATTTGGTGTAGACAAACCATATCCATTATTTTCTACACAAAATAAAACAGGTAAACTCCAAACAGATGCAACATTTAAAGCTTCATGAAAATCGCCTTCGCTTGTGCCACCTTCGCCTGTAAAAACAGCACAAATTTTATTGTTTTTCTTTAATTTATTAGCCAGTGCAATGCCATCTGCAACACCTAATTGAGGCCCTAAATGAGAGATCATTCCTATAATATTGTATTCTTGCGTACCAAAGTGAAAGCTTCGGTCTCTACCTTTTGTGAAACCATTCATTTTTCCTTGCCATTGAGAAAATAATCGGTACAACGGAATTTCTCTAGTTGTAAAAACCCCCAAATTTCTATGCATTGGTAAAATATACTCATCGCTTTCTAAAACACTAGTTACACCTACAGAAATTGCTTCTTGCCCAATACCAGAAAACCATTTAGAAATTTTTCCTTGGCGCAAAAGAATTAGCATCTTTTCCTCGATTAATCGAGGTTTTAGCATGTTTTTATAAAGGTTTAATAGTATTTTAGTATCTATTGAGTTTTTGGTAAAATCAATTTTTAAAGACATAAATTATATATTTCATAATTATGCTAACAAACATAACTATAAAGATGTAATATCCATAAAAAAATCCTTATCATTTTAATGATAAGGATTTTTAATTTGTATTTTTTAAGAAAATAACAATTTCAATTAAAGAGTTATTTTTATTTATGATAATTTTTATCTACAATTCTTTAAAAATTGCGTGCATCATTCTCTTTTTATCATTGATGCTTTCTTCTAAAGCAATCATAGTTTCTGTTCTATTTACGCCAGGTATATCATCAATCAAGTAAATAATATCTTTCGCATCATTGGTTCCTTTTGCTCTTACTTTACAAAAAATATTATACTTACCAGCGGTTACATAAGCAACGGTAACATTAGATATTTTTCTTAAATTTTCTATAACACTTTGTGTCATAGAGGTTTTTTCTAGATAAATACCAACATGAGCTATAAAAGAATACCCCATTTTTTCGTAATTTAAGGTTAATGTAGAACCTTGAATAATACCTTCATCTTCCATTTTTTTAACACGAACATGAATTGTTCCTGCAGAAACTAGTAATTGTTTTGCAATGTCTGTAAACGGAGTTCTTGCATTTTCTATTAAAATATCTAAAATTTGATGATCTATTTCATCTAAAATAAACTTTTTCATTTTTTTTGCGTATTATTCATTTAAGAGAACAAATTTATGAATAAAATTTAACTAAAATAGTAAAAAAATGAGAAAAATATAATAAAATTAGCTTTCGAAAACGATTTCGCTATGCCCAGTTTTCGATTTCAGGTCATTTTCATCTATTTTAATCAATTTTGAAATCAATTGATTACTAATAATTTTATCTTCATATTGATATGCTTGGTCTTTTTTTGTGTCTTTATATCTGTGAATTACATCATAAAATAGCTTTTGGTTATTTGGGATGTTGAAATATGCTTCAAAATCATTAAAAGTTAAAGATTCTGCAATATGATGCAATCCTTGTAATATAGAAAAGAAGGTAAACTTTCTAGATGCTTCTCTGTTATAATCATTTTGGTAATGCCCAGATTCTATTAAAACACAGTTATAGCCTAGCTTTTGAAAATTATCTCCGGTGGCTGTTGGGTAAAACTCGTCTGTATATCTACCTACAAAATCTGGAATTATTTTTTGCAACATTGCATTCATGGCAATAATTACATTCATTGTTTGTTTTCTGCCAGGTGTAATTGCTCTAGTTACTTCTTCTGAGGGTGCTAAAAATGAAATAGTTGCTGGGTTTTTAGTGCCTTCTACTCCAAATATTGTTCTTTGATCATGCAGGTTAAAACAAAATTGCGGCTTAAAATCTTCTAAAACCTGTCTTAGCAACTTGCTTTCTTTTGCAATTTTATTTACGGCATCTTTATTTAAATCAATTTGATTTGCATTTACTCTTGTGTAAACTTCTGCCCCATCTGGATTTAACATTGGAATAAAAACAAGGGTACATTCTTTTAAAATTGTAGAAAACTCGTTTTTATTAATATTTAAAAAACAATTAAAAATATCAAACAACGCTTTTGTGCCTGTACTTTCATTACCGTGCATTTGAGACCAAATAAGAATTTTCTTTTTACCCGAACCAATTTTTAGTTGCACAATTGGTCTGTTTTCTTCGGATGTTCCAATTTCGGAAACTTTAAAAATAGTATTGTATTTAGAAAATAACTCTTTAATACTCTTAAACGTAATCCATTTACCAAATAAAGAACTCTCTTTTTGTTCTCTATAAATGTGTTCTAAAAATTCTTCTTGTAGTATTTTCATTTTTTTAATGCTGCTAATATTTGTCAAAAATAATGCATTAACAATTGTTAACAAACTAAAAAGTTACAATTGTAAATCACACCTAAGTTACAATTGTAAACTCAATCTAGAGCATAAGATGTTACTTATGTAAATTGATTGTTAGTGTTTAATTACAAATTGTATTTCTGTCTACTATAAGGTATTAGTGTTTCTTATTGATAAAACATAAAATACTGTTATTAAATATTTTATAAAACTTATATAAAGTTATACTTTAATTAAATTTAAGCAATTTAAAAAGAATATTAATTTTAACAGTATATTTAAAAAGGTATGTTTTACATTTGTAACAGACTACTATGTTACAATGATAAACAACGAAGAATTTACAAAAAGACTAAAAAAAGTAATGGAGCACCAGCAATTATCCGCTTCTATGTTTGCAGATAAAGTAGGTGTACAGCGTTCTAGTATTTCTCATAGCTTGTCTGGAAGAAATAAACCGAGCTTAGATTTTATCTTAAAAGTAACTAGCGAATTTAAGAATGTTTCTATAGAGTGGTTACTAAACGGAAAAGGTGTTTTTCCAAAAAATGAAAATACAAGTACCACTTCTACTTCTTCTCTGTCAGAACATAATTCTAATAAAGATGAAAAGAAAATAGCGCGTATTGTTGTATTTTATTCTGATGGAACTTTTGAGGAATTTAAAAAGTAGCTTTTTTTTACTATTAAATTTACTTTTTTATCAAAAAATAACTCGACCTTATATTTAGATTCGTTTTTAAATATAATTATTACAACGGATAATTAGAAATTTCTTTGTGACATTATTTAGTAAGATTAGATCCTAAAAAATATTGATGTATTTATTATTTTAAAGCAAAAAAATAATGCTATTAATTGCAATTATTCTTTACTAGAAAAAACTACAACAACTTAGCCATAGCTTCTTTTATAATTGCTGTATTTTTAGGCCTGTTTTTAGTTTCTTTAATACGTTGATCATCTATCATGGTTCTCATTAAATTGATAACAACTTTATCGAAATTAAACTGTTTAAACTGCTCTCCTTTAACAACCATATCATTTACTAGGTTCTGAATAGCGGTTGTATTATTACTTTCAGAAATTTGTTTAAATGCTTTTTTAAAGATTTCTTTTGTTTTATCATCACCAGTTAAAAACATACCAGACAATACGTTTTTAGCAATAAAAGGCAACTCGCTTGCATCTTTCTCTTCAATAAAAATTCGTGTTAAGGGTGTTGCTAAAATTTGTCTTACTTCATCTGGTAATTCTTTAGATTTTTTAATTGCCAATGGCTTGTCTATATAATACATAGCTACTAATGCTTTTCCTAAAACTGCATACGATTTACTTTCTAAGCCTTTTACAAAAACATCTTTTAATTCTGGATCGGTTAATTTTCCTAAAGTCTGTATTGCTGCTGCTTGTACAACTGTTTTTTTATCGAAATTGGCAATTCTCATAATTTTCTGAATCGCATCTTTTTTAGAAAATTTGTTTATTAAATCTACATTTTCTAATGCTAAAATTCTAATTTTATAAGAAGCATCATCCATAGCATTTACTACAGCTTTAAAAGCATTTTTATCTTCTTGCTTTTTAACTACTGCTAACAAAGCTTCTTTTCTGTGGGCAAAATTTTCAGCATTTTTTAATTGAAAAATATAATCGCTTAAAATCTTGTTTTCTGTTATTTCACAGAGTAAAACACCGTCTGCATTTACCTGAATTAATGTTGGCTGTTTTATATACGGAAAGGTAAATGAAGCGTCGTTTTCTTCTACAAAAACAGTATGTCTGGTCTTTTTGCCATTTTCAAAAATATCGATAGCAAAAGGGAATTTAAATTTTTCTACCTGTAATTGAATAATATTTATAGTTACCTTTTTTTGCAAGGTATTGTAGTCGTAAGAAATTTCAATTTTTGGATGTCCAGCCCCAAAGTACCATTGATTAAAAAACCAATTTAGATCTTTACCTGTTAATTTTTCATAAATTAAACGAAGTTGGTGTACTTCTGCCGATTTGTATTTATTCTCATTTAAATAATTTTTTAAGCCTTCAAAAAATGCTTCATCGCCCAAGTAGCTGCGCAGCATATGTAAAATTGCTCCGCCTTTATTATAACTAACCAAATCGAAAAGATCTTCTTTGTCTTCGTAGTTAAAGCGCACCAATTTTTTATTATACTCTTGGCCATCTAAATAGGCTTTAATGTTTTTATATAAATGCATATTAGCATCTAATTTTCCATATTTATGTTCTCGCCATAAATACTCGCTATAATTGGCAAAAGATTCATTTAAGGTTAAATTAGACCAACTTTCTGAAGTTACTAAATTGCCAAACCAATGATGAGATAATTCATGTGCAATAATATCTTCTTGCTCATTACCATCAATTAATTGCCCTGGTTTTTGATACGCTTTTTCGCTATGAATTACCGCTGTAGTGTTTTCCATAGCTCCAGAAACATAATCTCTAGCAACAATTTGGCTGTATTTGTTCCATGGATATTCCACTCCTAAACGGCTAGAAAAGAATTCAATCATTTCTGGTGTATTGCCAAAAATAGCTTTTGCGTATGGTGCATACTCTTTTTCTACATAATAATTTACTGGAATATTTTTATACGAATCTTCGATAATTTCATACTCGCCAATTCCCATAAAAAACAAATAGGGTGCGTGTTTTTTATCCATTTTCCAATAATCGGTTCTATTGGTTCCGTTTTTTGTTTGATTGATAAGTTTACCGTTAGAAAGTGTTATAAATTTATTGGGAACTGTAATATAAATTTCTTGTGTAGATTTCTGGTTTGGAGCATCTAGCGTTGGAAACCAACAACTACTTGCTTCGGTTTCACCTTGTGTCCAAATTTGTGTGGGCTTGTTTTTATTTGAACCATCTGCATTTATAAAATACAAACCTTTTGCATCTGTAATTGCGTTACTTCCTTTTTGTTTTACTTTTTCTGGACGCGCAGTGTATTTAACGTAAATAGTAAATTCCTCGTCTTTAGTATACTTTTTGGGTAAGTCTATTAGTAATTTAAAATTGTTATAATTATAAGGCAAACTATTGTTGTTTAACGAAACCTGATGAATAATCATTCCTTTTGCGTCTAAGCTAATTTTATTTGTTGCGTAAAAATGGGGTTTTACAGTAACCCAAGCTTCACCATTTAGCTGTTTTTCTTTAAAATTGAAATCAACTTTTAATTTAGTATGAATTAAATTGTGAATTTTATCTTTTTCTGCTCTGTATGTATTTGAGTTTTGAGAGAAACTAACAAATGCTAGCATTATAAAAAGGGATAATAAAAATTTTTGAATCTTCATAAATATCATTTTCTTCAAGCTTCAAAAATAAGAAATAAAAAGAATGAAGCTGTTAATGCCTCGTTAATTTCAAAAAGTATACCAAAAGAAAAAAATATAACCTTTTTAAAATTGTAGTTATAGTTGTAGCTCGCAAAAAAAAAAGCCTAAAATTTCTTTCGAAACTTTAGGCTTTAAATAAATTATAGTTCTTAATTGTTTGGTGTTTTTTCTTTTTTACTACTTACTAAACATTTTTGAAAACTGCTCTAAAGAAGCGCTGTTTTTATCAATATTTATACTATTCATCATTTCTATAATTTTGGCAGGATTCATGTTTTCGCCTAGCAATCTTGCCACACCAACGCCTTGTTCTTTTCCGTAACCAAAAGCAATTACTTCGTCTATAGATGCTGTGTTTCCAGAATAATATATTTTTACATTCATTCCTTTTGCCTTCATAGACATTAAGGTTTTGTATTCTTTATTCCCTGTAAAAATACTTTTTAATGTTGCTTTTTCAGTTTCGTAAGCTGCATCATTGTCTGCTGTTTTCTTTAAAAAAGCAACATTTATTTTTTTAACACTTTTCATGGTTTCCTTAACTTCATTAGAAACATCTGCTTTTGCAGAAAGCATAGATCCAACAGGTAAATCTCCAGATATAAAACCTTCTTTTTCTGAGATACTTACCAGATATTGTTGTAAAGATTTTTCGTTTTTACAAGAACTAGCAACTGCTATAAAAAGAAAAAGCGATAGTATTGTGGTTAATTTTTTCATTGTTTGTGTTTTTTATGATTTAAAAAAGTAGGGCTTATGCCCTACTTTTAAATCTAGTTTAATTATTTTTTCCTTTAGAAAATGTATCTGCTAAATCAGACATTTTATTAATATCTATATTACCTGTTAAAGAGATAATTACAGAATCTACATTTTCTTTGGTTTTTTTATTGATCCCTTTTACAAACATTAATACTTCGCTAACAAAATCTTTATTTTTACCAGTTTTCATGTAGATTTTAACTCTAGAGTCATCACTTTTAACACGCATAAACTGAGTTAGATTTTGTTTTTTAATGGCTGCTTTAACCATACCATCCATTTTGTCTGCAATAGTTGCGTCGTCTGTAGAAAACACTTTTAATTCTTGAAGTTCTTGTATCATTTCAAAAACTTTAAGCGTTTCATTGTCTTCAATTTTTACATTCTTAAATTTAGAAATCATCTCAAAAGCATCTTTGGTAACTACTACCACATCTACTCCATTCATGTCTTCTAATTGATCAAAAAACGATTGTGCGTTTGTTACTATTGGGGTAACTATTAACGCTATTAATAACATTACTTTTTTCATAATTTATGTGTTTACTTGGTTTTACTAATTTTACTTGGTTTATTTTAATATTTTATTAACGGTATTTTCATAGGTATATAAGGTTGCTACCGCTTGCTCTCCTTTTTTCAGGTTGGTAGATAACATTTTTAAAGCGCTACTTACTTGTGCAAATTTTTCATTTGCTTCTCTTTCTTTTTGTTTATTATTTCCTAAGTAAAGCGTAAATAATAAAACTATTGATGCTGCTACAGACAACCATTTAAAGTTTATCTTTTTAGATTTCTTGGGTTCTAACTTAATAGTTTTTGTGTAGGTTTCATCTTTTGTTGCAGCAAAATAAGTAAACATAGACTGGTATTCTTGTAAGTGCGGAGCAATATTACCTTCTGTAAAATAGTTTTTTAAGGTTGCTTCTTCTTGCAAAGATGTTTCTGCGTTTAGGTATTTTTCTACTAATTGTTCTATGTTAGCTAACTCCATAGTTGTGTTTTTTAATTAATGCTTCTCTTATTGT
>CAYWOM010000032.1:0-9429 GCA_964459905.1 uncultured Polaribacter sp.
ACCTCTATATTTGGAGGTGTGCAGGTCTTTAAAATTTTAATTGAAATTGTTAGGTCAAAAATAATTGCCGTTTTATTAGGTACTACTGGAATGGGAGTTGCTGGTTTACTTATTTCTACAACAGCCATGATAAGTGCTTTTACTAATTTAGGTTTAGGTACAAGTGCTGTTAGAGATATTGCAGAAGCACACGAAACGAAAGAACCTTCTCGAGTAAGCCTAGTTATAACCATTTTCAGAAAACTTGTTTGGTTTACGGGGATTTTAGGTGCATTGGTTACGTTATTGTTATCGTCTATTTTTAGTGAGATTACCTTTGGAAATAATGAGTATACTGTTGCATTTATGTGGCTTTCGCTTACATTACTTTTTAACCAATTAACTAGCGGACAAATTGTACTATTACAAGGAATGCGAAAGTTAAAATATTTAGCTAAGGCTAATATGTTTGGCTCTTTATTGGGTTTGTTAGTTTCTATACCTTTATACTTTTACTACAAAATAGATGGTATAGTACCTGCAATACTAGCTAGTTCTATTTTTTCGCTAATAATTGCACGGTATTTTGCTAAGAAAATAGAAATAGAACCAATAAAAACAACAAAAAAAGAATTTCTACTAGAAAGTAAAGGAATGGTACAGTTAGGTATTATGCTTAGCTTAAGTGCATTAATAACCATAGGCTTCTCTTATATTATTAGAATTTTTATAAATAAGTATGGAGATTTAGATCAAGTAGGTCTATATACAGCTGGTTTTACTATTGTTAGTGGTTATGCGGGGTTAGTGTTTTCTGCAATGAGTACAGATTATTATCCTAGATTAGCTAGTGCATCAAAGAGCAATGAAAAATCTAAAAAAATTATTAATCAACAAGCAGAAATAGGAATATTAGTTTTAGCTCCTTTTTTAGCGTTATTTTTAATATTTATTAATTATTTAATTATTATTTTATATTCCTCATCGTTTGTAGCAATTACAGGAATGGTTCATTGGGCAACACTTGGTATTTACTTTAAAGTAGCTTGTTGGTCTGTAGGTTTTATTTTATTAGCAAAAGGAGCTTCAAAATTATTTTTAATGAATGAAGTAATAATGAACATATACATGTTTGTATTTAATGTTTTAGGGTATTATTTTTATGGGCTAGATGGTTTGGGTGTTGCATTTTTCATTTCAAATATATTATATACTGTTCAAATATATTTTATGGCAAAAAAGAACTATCAATTTAAATTTAGTAAAGAATTATATAAAATATTTAGTATTCATTTCACTATTGGTTTACTTTGTTTTTTATGTATTAAATTTCTACCTTTAATTTGGGTGTATGTAATAGGAGTACCTCTAGTATTAACTTCTTTTTTATACAGTTATAAAGAATTAGAAAAACGTATAGGTATTAAAGAAATATTTTCAAAATTTAGAAAAAATTAAAATATATGTTTACCAATTACACAGAAAATCCATTAGTTACTATTTTAGTGGTAACATATAACTCTTCGGAATATGTTGTACAAACTCTAGAAAGTGCTAAGAAGCAAACATATAAAAATATTGAACTAATTATAAGTGATGATGCCTCTAAAGACAATACCGTTAAAGTTTGTAGAGATTGGTTAGAGAATAATAAAAATAGCTTTAAAAATGTTCAGTTAATAACTACTGATAATAACTCTGGAATTCCAGGAAATTGTAACAGAGGTGTTAAAAAATCTAATGGAGAATGGATTAAACTAATTGCAGGTGATGATATTTTAGTTGGAGATTGTTTAGAGTTATTTATGGATGCTATAGCTAAGGATAAAAGTATAGAGTTTTTGGCCGGTAGGTTTCAAACCTTTACCAGTAAAAATGGAGTATTAGATATTAAAGAAAAAAAACACCCAAAAGAAGAAAAATTATCATTTTTTGATTTAACCCCACCCAAACAGTTAAAGATGTTGTTAACAGGATGTGATTTTGGTTTTGCTCCAGCAACCTTTATTAAAAAAGACTTATTTATTAAATTTGGTTTTTTTAATGAAGAATTTCGTTTTATGGAAGATTTACCTTATTGGGTAAAACTTGCAGAAAATGGGGTAAAGTTTCATTTAATGAATAATACAGTTACTTATTATAGAAAAGGGCATGGTTCTGTATTAGAAAGTAATACGCATTATTTTAACGTTAATTACATGTGTACTCTATTTAATTTTAAAAGAAAAATTGTTTATAAAAAAGTGCCAAAAACAAATTTTTTATTTTATCAGGCAGAGCTCGTAGACTATTTTCATTATCATTTTATTAGGATTTTTTTTAGAAATAGAAAAACAAAATTATCTTTTATTGTAGGTAAATTAATTTTGTTATTTTCAATAAAACTAGTCTTATCTAAAATAACAGCGTTTAAATTTAATAAATTAGCTAGCAATTAATAATTAAAATTAATGCTCCTTTACTATTAATTTTTAATATAATTATAAAACAATATTTTTTTTAAAATAGTTAATGTATAAAATTAATGTATTACAAAATTATAAATACTTTACTGGCTTTTTTTATTTTATTTGGGTTTCCAATTAGTTTTGCTCACAACTCTACAGTTGTTGCGGCAATACTAATTATTATTTTAAGGCCACAAAGTATATTTATACTTCAAAGAATTCTAAAAGAAAAGTATGTAAAAAAGATTATTTATTATTTATTATTTATTATTTTTTTTAGTTTTTTTGTAACCTTATACAATCAAACGTTAGAATTCAACATCATACGTTCTTTAGTTAATCAATTATTTATATTTTTTACGGTATTACTTTTTTATGCATCACTTGATAAAAAAACCTCTGTAGATGAAAGTCATTGGTATTTAATTAATGCCTATATATTGCAATCTATCATTATTCTACTGGCATATAATATACCAGCTTTTGAAGAATTGGTTAGGTCTTTTCAAAGCGAAAAAATAAAAGAAATAGCTGTAGATGGTTATAAAGGTTTTAGAGGCTTAGCAATTGCGGCGGGTCAGTTTTTCTGGATAGCTGGTGCTTATGCAATGGTTTTTATTATTTTTGCTTATAAAATTTTAGAAGAAAAAAGAACCTTATGGACAGGTATTGCTTTTTTTATACTTTTTGCGGGTTCTTTATTTACAGGAAGAACTATTTATATTGGTTTGTTTTTTAGTTTTGTGTTGTTTTTAATAGGTAGTAATTTAAAAACTTCTGCAAAATTTATTTTTTATGCAGGCATACCTTTACTTATTATAATACCCCTTCTGCCAACTTCTTTCTTTGAATCTAATTTTTTTGCATGGGCTTTTGAAATGTTTATTAATTATAACGAAACTGGTTCTTTATCTACAGGCTCAAGTGATGGTTTACTAGAAGATATGATCTATATGCCAGAAATTAAAACTATTTTAATTGGAGATGGTTTGTGGGCAACAAATGGGGTAACCGAATCTTTTTATGGCACAACAGATTCTGGGTTTATGAGGGTGTTATTGTTTTATGGTATTGCAGGTGTTTTTGTATATTTTTTTTACGCAAAATTTTTAACATTTGGTCTATCAAA
The DNA here is from genome assembly GCA_964459905.1 of uncultured Polaribacter sp. Lineage (GTDB taxonomy): Bacteria > Bacteroidota > Bacteroidia > Flavobacteriales > Flavobacteriaceae > Polaribacter. Next base: position 3,556 of record CAYWOM010000032.1, read on the forward strand.
AACACCTCTGCTAAATAATAAATTAGGTAAGAAGTTTTTATTTATATTAATGTCTTTTCAGCTTTTATTAAATTTAAAAGGGCAATCTATGAGTTATATGACATCTACACAAACCATTTTGTTTATGTTTTTTATACCGTATGTTTTTCATAAAATATTGTTAAAAAAAGACTATAAAAATTAACTCTTTTTTAATGTATTGAATCTATGTTAAAATATATAAATTACGCTATAATCTAAAAATTCTATCTCTAACTTAAACACTATTTATTATAAAATGAATATTTTTAAAAAGACACTTTTTGTATTAAATTATTTTCTTAAAAAATTTTTTTTAAAAGGTTTTCATGTAAATGGAGTCGGATTAATACCTTTATCATCAAAAATTAATGTTAAAAAAGGTGATTTTCATGGAGGAAGTCATTTTATACTGGCAGAAGATTCAGAAATTCGTTGCTATGGAGAATTAAAAATTGGAAATAATTTTTTTCTAAATAGATTTTCTAGAATAATTTCTCATGGAAAAATATCTATAGGTAATAATGTTACTATTGCTCAGTTTGTTTCAATACTAGACCATGATCATTATTTTTTTATGAAAAATAATAAGCTTCAATTAGATGGCTATAAAGTTGCGCCTATTGTTATTGGTAGCAATGTATGGATAGCAGATAAAGTAACAATATTAAAAGGAATTACTATTGGCGATAATGTAATTATTGGTGCAAATAGTGTAGTAACTAAAGATATACCTTCAAATTCTATTGCTGTTGGTAATCCTTGTAAAGTACTTAAATCTTTAAATAATCTATGAAAAAAAAAATAATTCTTTACGGTCCAAAATTAAACGGAAATAACAAAAAATCTTACGGAGGAGGTACTGGCGGTTACACCAGAAACATGTCAGTTTATTTGAAATATTTTAAGTATTTAGATTTTCAAATTATTCCTTGTTTTCATACAATTAGAGGCGAATTAAATTTAGGTTTTGTTACTAAGCCAGTAAGATTAATTATTGATGTTTTTTCTTTTTTAATACTGTTGCCCAAAAAAAATGTAAAAGCTGTACATATATTAGGCCAATATAGAGGCGCAATAATACGTGAGACATTTATTGTGTTACTAGCTAAAATATTTAAACTACATGTTTTATATGAAATAAAAGCTGGTGCTTTTATTAAAACATACGAATCTAGTGGTAACTTATATAAAAAAATGATAGATTTTATTATTAAAAATTCCAAAAAAATACTTGTTGAAGGTAAAATATATGAAGAATTTATAAAGAAGTTTTATAAAAAAGAAGCTTCTTTTTTTCCAAACGTTGTTCCTTCTGATGAAATACCAACCAAAGCGCATGAGAAATTTAAAGATAATGTGCTTAAAATAATTTTTGTTGGTTTTGCATATGAAGGCAAAGGAATAAAAGAATTAATAAATGGTTGTAATCTTTTTGCTAAAGAAGAAAACCAGGTTGAGTTAACATTAGTAGGTCAAGTAGATCCCGAAATTGAAAATTATTTGAATACCTTTTTAAAGTCAACTTTTTTTAAAATCGATACAAAAGGAAAACTAAAGCATAGTGATGTTTTGTTAGAATTTACAAAAAACGATATTTATTGTTATCCTACAAAACATATTGGAGAAGGGCATAACAATACTATTAATGAAGCATTAATGTATGGTATGGTTATTTGCGCTACTAATGCAGGTTTTATAGGCGATTTTTTAAATGAAGAAAACTCGTACCCAATTAATAAATTAAATGCTCAAGAAATATCAAAAGTGTTTTTAAATATTATTACAAATACTCTATTGGCAAAACAAAAATCTGAAAAAGGAAGACAATTAGTCTTACATGAATTTAATACTGATATAGCCAAACAAAAGCTTCAAAAACATTACGAAGAATTATGTGTTTAGATTCTTTTTTATTCGTGTAAAATTAAATATTTAAACCCTCGAAAACAATATTATAGTGCCACATTAATTTGAAACTTAAACAAGTTAAGTTATTTTTTAGGTTTTATTTTATTAATAATGTGTTTATGTTAGTACTATTTTAAAAAATAATTTTAATATAAATAAGGAATAAATGGATAGAGTAAATAATTTTAATCTAATACGTCTTTTAGCAGCAATGCAAGTTGTTGTTTTTCATGGAATAGAACATTTACAAATAAAATCAGAATGGTTAAACTTTTTAGGTGTAAAATTTTTAAAGTACTTTCCCGGTGTCCCTATCTTTTTCTTTATAAGTGGTTTTTTAATTTATTGGTCTTTTGAAAGAAATACAAATAATATTGGGCAATACTTTAAAAATAGACTCTTAAGAATTTACCCCGCTTTATGGGTTTGTTTAATTATAACAATTTTCCTTCTACTATTATTTTCAGACAATACAATAGCACTTTTAAAAGATAAAGGATTCTATTCTTGGGTTGTAGGACAACTTACCTTTTTTCAATTTTACACCCCTAATAGTTTAAGGTTTTGGGGGGTTGGCACTCCTAATGGAAGCTTATGGACTATTATTATAGAATTACAATTCTACTTTTTAATACCAATTATATATTTTTTGAGAAAAAAGAATAAACTAACATTTTATGCTTTATTATTAATATCAATATTTAGTAATATTCTTGTTTTTATGTTTGATTCAGAGTCATTATTAATAAAACTATGGAGTGTTTTTATTGCTCCTTATTTATATTATTTTATGTTTGGTATTCTATTTTATATATATTGGAATAAAGTAAAATTACTTGTAGAAAATAAATTTTTAATTTGGTTTTTAATTTATATTTCATGGAGCTATGTGTTAAATACCTATTTTAAGATTGAAACCTATTCTTATTGGATAGATTCTCCAATTAACTTATTATCAGATATATTATTATTGTTTGTAGTTTTTTCTGCTGCTACTTCAAATAAAAAACTAAGTAATTTAATTTTAAAAGAGCATGATGTTTCTTATGGTATATACATTTACCACATGATTGTTATTAATGTTTTTGCTCACTTAGGGCTTGTTAATAACATCTATTATTTAGCTTTAGTGTTTTTAATTACAACCCTTTTAGGATGGCTATCCTGGGTTTTAATTGAGAAGAATGCTTTAAAGTTAAAAAATAAAATAAGATTCTTAAATAATAAAGCACAACCATCTTAATCTCTTATAAGAATTAATTAAATAACAATAATATAATTCTAATTATTTTAATTTTTTTACACCATACTATTTAAAACAAGTTTTAAAGACAGGTTTGAAGGTTATTATTTGCTAAAATTTATAAAATAATTACAAAATTATTATTTCTTTAAAACATATTTAGCAAAATAAAACAGTATTACATGGTTACTTGCAGTAAATGTATACACACCAAAGGTTAAAAAAAGCTTTTTATAATTACCATTTTATGCTTGTTATCAATAAGAAAGTCATACCAGAAATACTCTTTTTAATGATGTTAAATTTTTTATTACAAAAGGTCTTTTGTTTTTTTTTAAAATAAGTACCCAAAAGCATACAGAAACTTAAGCAATAGAGTATTACGTAGTGGGCAGCAAGTTGTTTTTGTACGGAAATTTAGAAAAGTAATTGAGTATAGCTATAATTTTCTTTATTAATTAACTGTTGCCATAAAAAAGAATGTAAATAAAAAGAGACATTGTTGTGCAAAAAAAACTATCATTGCAGTAAATTTGGTCAATAATAATAAAGAGTTTATATCTAATCTATCAAAGATTATTTTTCAAAATTATTGATACTAATATCTAATTAACATATAAGCTAAAACAATAGCTGATAAACAGAAAAGTTAAAAGCCATAGCAATTAATATATTTAGTAATAGTGGTACTAACTTTAAACAACTACCCCTAATCATTATAATAGAAGTTAAGTCTTTGATAAAAGTAATATTAACACATCAAAGCAAATAACACATATAAGTCTATTTTTATAGTTTTTTATTAAACAATTAATAGAATGTTATAAAGAGAATCAGTGCGTCAAAAATAAATACAACGTAAGCTTGTAGTTTAAAAAATAATTAAGAAGGTCCTCAACTTTTTAAATTTAATTTAAAACCTCTTAATTTTATGAATAAAAAAAGCCAAGTAAAAAGAAATTACCCAATTGACACTTTAAGAACAATAGCAACAATATTGGTGTTGCTAATACACATAACTGCTTACGATTTGTCTTTTGCAATAGAAAATAAAGTATACGATTTAAATTTTTGGATAGCCAATACTATAAACTCGCTTTGTAGAATATCTATACCTATATTTGTTCTTATTAGTGGCCGATTTTTAATAGGATTTAAAGAGCCTATAACGGTTTTTTATAAAAAACGCTTATTAAAGGTCTTAATTCCTTTAATTTTTTGGAGTTTATTTTATGCATTTTATAAATTTTTAGGGCAATACATTCTTTATGGAAATTGGCAAGTTAAGGCTGTTTTAGAATCTTTTGCAATAGGTAAACCTTTTTACCATCTTTGGTATTTATACATGCTTTTTGGTCTTTATTTATTTGCACCGGTTATAAATTATTTAGTACTTAATCTTTCTAAAAAAAACATTTGGGTGGTATCAATATCCTTTATTGTTTTTGGTTTTCTTTTAAATTTGTATGATTTTATATATGATAACAAACCTTTTTTTCTGCTTTGGTTTGTAAACTACATTGGTTATTTTATGCTGGGCTATGTTATGAAGGATATTAAGAAAAAAATACCTGCTATTTTTCTAATCCTCTTAGCTGTAATATCAGGAATTTTAATAGCTGGTGTATCTTATTACACACATACAGAGTTTAATAATTTTTATTTTTACAGTTATCTATCTCCTTTTGTAATAATTGCTAGTTTAAGTCTCTATAAATTTTTTACGCAAATAAAAATTAAAAAAAATTTTTTTAGTAATTTCGCACATCTAACTTTTGGTATTTATTTAATACACCCTTTATTATTAGATTTAATTACTAGGGGTTACCATTATAATAATCTTGCAATACTAGATTATACTATTGTAAAAATTATTGTTAAATTAACATTGGTGTTTTTTATACCAGCTATCTTAGCTAAAGGCTTTTTGAAGATAAAAGGATTTAGAAAAATAATTTAGTAAGGTTTAAAATATTTTTATCAACCTGATTAAGAAAAAAAATAAAATGAAACAAATATTACAATCCTTTAAAACAGGAATCACAGAGTTAGCAGAGTTACCATCACCTAAAGTAAAAACGGGCCAAGTACTTATACAAACCACCAGAAGTTTAGTTTCTCTTGGTACCGAACGTATGTTAGTTGAATTTGGTAAAGCGTCTCTAATACAAAAAGCCAGACAACAGCCAGATAAGGTAAAAATGGTGTTAGATAAAATAAAAACAGAAGGCTTAATGCCAACCATAGAAACTGTTTTTAATAAACTAGAGCAGCCACTTCCGTTGGGGTATTGTAATGTGGGTAAAGTAGTTGCCGTTGGTAATGGAGTAACAGATTTTAAGGTTGGAGATAGAGTTGCATCAAATGGGCAACATGCAGAATTTGTTTCAATTCCACAAAACTTAGTAGCGCATATTCCTGATAATATTTCAGATGAACAAGCTGCTTTTACTGTAATTGGCGCAATTGGGCTTCAAGGAATTCGTTTAATAAACCCAACAATGGGAGAAACTATTGTTGTAATTGGTTTAGGATTAATTGGTTTGTTAGCTGCAGAAATGTTGGTTGCAAACGGGTGTAATGTAATTGGTTATGATTTAGATGATACTAAGGTGGCAATTGCAATAGAGAAAGGAATTATAGCTTTTAACCCATTAAAAGGTAACGATCCCGTAAAATTTGTTTTAGATAACACAATCAAT
>CAYWOM010000033.1:0-9164 GCA_964459905.1 uncultured Polaribacter sp.
CTGATGAAAATGCACAAATTGAAGGAAACTTTCACTTTTCTGGAAGAGAGCAATTTTAAGATACTTTCATTTAAAATATTTAGTATAACTCGCAGGGAAACTTGCGAGTTTTTTTGTTGATATAAAATAATCTAACTCCATTCAAGCAACTTAACTGGAAAATCCCAAAAGAGATGATGATCGAAATGCTAGAAAACAACTTATAACGATCTCTTAAACTATTAAAAAAAAACTAAACCAGCATCAATTTAGTAATTACTTCATCACCCAATTCTTCATTTAGCATTTTTATAATTTTATCTTTTCCGTAACTTAATTCTTCCCTTAAAACAGAAGAATTTAATTGAATAATTAATGTTTTATTTTGTAGTCTAACAGAAGTTGTATGAGTTGCAACACCTTGTCCCATCATTTTAGTCCAACTTTCTTCAACTTTTAATTTTTGCATTCCTTTACTCAAATTATTTTCTTTGATAAAACTCTGCATTAAATCTTTTACCGAAAAAGAATCATTTTCTCTTTTTGCCATTGTTTTTAACTTTTAGCCTTTAGCAATTTGCTAATTATTTTATGTATTAATTGTAATTACCAATTATACTTTTTAAAATTGATGTTTCAATCTCTTTAAAGATTACTTCGTTATTCTTACTAGAACAAGTTTTGCTAAATATTAGTAATAAAGTTACAACTTAAATATCTGAAATGGTTTTTTACTTTGTTTTAAAATATTTTCTGTTCTATCATGATGGGTATCCGTAATAAAAATTTGTCCAAATTCATCATTATTAACCAAATCTATAATTTGTAATACCCTGTTTTCATCTAACTTATCAAAAATATCATCTAATAATAAAATTGGTGTAACATTAGATTGCTGCTTTATAAACTCAAACTGCGCCAACTTTAAAGCTATTAAATACGATTTTTGTTGCCCTTGCGAACCAAATTTTTTAATTGGATAAGTCCCTATTTCAAAACTTAAATCGTCTTTATGAATACCAGAGGTTGTGTATTGCAAAATTTTATCCTTTTCTAATGAGTTTTTTAATAATTCTAAAATAGAAAAATCGTGTAACTGACTTTTATAAAGTAAATTAACGCTTTCTGTATCGCCAGAAATTATTTGATATTTTTTATTAAAAATAGGAATAAATTTCTCTAAAAACACTTGTCTAACTTGGTAAATACGTGTACCAAAATCTGCTAATTGCTCATCATAAACACTTAAATTTAAAGCATCGAAAGTTCTATTTGCTGCAAAATATTTTAATAAAGCATTACGCTGACTTACCACCTTATTATAGGAAATTAAATCTTGTAAATAGGTTTTATTTTGTTGAGAAATTACACCATCTATAAATTTTCTTCTGGTATCGCTACCTTCTGTAACCAAATCTCTATCTGCTGGCGAAACAATTACCAACGGCAACTGACCAATGTGTTCCGAAAACTTATTATAGCTTTTGCCATTTCTTTTTAAAACTTTTTTTTGACCACGTTTTAAACTGCAAACAATTTTCTCGTTTCTATCGTTTAAAAGATAGTCTCCTTCTACCATAAAAAAACCTTCGCCATGTTTTATATTCTGCAAAGCAACCGAATTAAAGTAACTTTTAGCAAAAGACAAGTAATAAATTGCATCTAAAATATTGGTTTTACCAACACCGTTGTTACCTACAAAACAATTTATTTTCTGCTGAAAATCAAAAGATTGCGATTGTATATTTTTAAAGTTAACCAAAGAAATTCGTTGTAAATACATCAATAATAATTAGTCTAAAATAGGAATTGCAAATTATTGAAAATTTAGCGAATTAACCGCTTTTAAAATCCAATTAAAAAAACTATTTTTGTCGCCACTAATTTTTTAAGCAAACATGGCAACGTACAAGAAGAAATATAAACCAGAAGGTAAAAAAGAAGAAAATCAGTTTGACGAATCAGAATTTGAAACTGCTGGTGTTTTAAACACTTTAGATGAAACCGCTTCTAGATCAGAGCAGTGGATAGAGAAGAATAGCAAACCTTTGTTTTACACATTGGTAGCAATAGTTGTTTTCTTTTTAGCCTATTTAGGGTACAATAAATATATTGTTGAGCCAAATGAGTTAGACGCATCTAATGAGTTAGCGTTTCCAAGAAAATATTTTGATGAAGCAGCTACCGCTGGTTCTGGCATAGATTCTTTATTAACTTTAGGTTTAGAAGGCGCAAATGGTAAATATGGCTTTTTAGATATTGCAACTACTTATAGCGGAACAGATGCTGGAAATTTAGCAAACTATTATGCTGGAGCTTCTTATTTACAAATGAAACAGTATGACAAAGCAATTGAATTTTTAAGTAAATTTAATTCTGATGACGAAATGTTAGGCCCGGTTTCTTTAGGTGCAATTGGAGATGCTTTTGCAGACATTAATCAACCAGAAGATGCTTTCGATTATTACCAAAAAGCGGCAAATAAAAAAGACAACGAGTTTACAACACCCTTATTTTTATACAAAGCAGGGCAAACTGCAATGGAATTAAAAAAATATAGCAACGCTGAATCTTTATTTACTAAAATTAAAAACCAATATCCTACATCCGATCAAGGAAAAGATATAGCGAAATTTATAAATGCAGCTAAATATGCTAATTAGTTTTTAGTTCTAAGTAATAAGTTTTGAATAAAAACTTTGAAACTTTAAAAACTTTAAAAACTTTGAAACTTAAAAAAAATGGCTACTACCAATTTATCTTATTACGATAAAACAACAATCCCAAATGCGAAATCTTTTCGATTTGGGATTGTTGTTTCTGAATGGAATCCAGAGATTACAAAAAACCTACAAAAAGGAGCAATCGAAACCTTTATAGACTGTGGCGCAACAAAAGAAAATATTATTTCTTGGGATGTTCCTGGTAGTTTCGAACTTGTCTTTGGCTGTAAAAAAATGATTGAAACACAACAAGTAGATGCAATTATTGCCATTGGTAATGTTATTCAAGGAGAAACAAAACATTTCGATTTTGTATGCGAAGGTGTTACCCAAGGCATTGTAGATTTAAATATAAAATACGATGTTCCTGTTATTTTCTGTGTTCTTACAGACAATACAAAACAACAATCTATAGATAGATCTGGAGGTAAATTAGGAAATAAAGGTATAGAATGTGCAGTTGCAGCTGTAAAAATGGCACATCTTAAAAACGTAGGCATTCATACAGATAGTATTGGCTTTTAGTAAAATTACTGTTACCTATAAGTTTTAAGAATACTTTTAACATCATTCCTAGAGAAATTACTTTAAATTCTTTAAATTTGATAAGCTTTAAAATTGGTATCATATTTGGTTTCTTTAAATTAATATTCACCAATTATTTTCTAAAACTATGGGATTTTTAAGACGTACAAACAAAAAATTTGAATACCAACCTCGTTATTATAAAGGAGAAGGAAATCCTTTTAAAATTGAGCACAAACTAGACCAATTTAGAAAAACTGCAGGTAAAAACAAAGGAATTAAAGGCAGATTTGGTGATGCTATTGAGGATTTAAAAAACGCTGATAAAAGTGTAAACAAAACTCTTTTAATAATCATTTCTATTCTAGTACTTATCTTTTTGTATATCATAGATTTCGATCTCTCTATTTTTAAAAGTAATTAATGTTAGATATCATACAGCTTTTACCCGATCATGTTGCAAATCAAATTGCTGCAGGAGAAGTTGTTCAACGGCCAGCTTCTGTTGTAAAAGAATTGTTAGAAAATGCCATAGATGCAGGTGCTAGCAATATAAAATTACTAATAAAAGACGCTGGTAAAACGCTTATTCATGTTATTGATGACGGTAAAGGAATGAGTGCTACAGACGCAAGAATGAGTTTTGAGCGTCATGCCACTTCTAAAATACAAAAAGCAGAAGATTTATTTAATTTAAACACCAAAGGTTTTAGGGGCGAAGCTTTGGCGTCTATTGCTGCAATTGCTCATGTAGCACTAAAAACAAAGCCCGAAAACGAAGAATTAGGAACCGCTATTAAAATTGAAGGCAGTAAAGTAATTTCTCAAGATTTTATTGCAACAGGAAAAGGAACAAGTTTGGCAGTGAAAAATCTGTTTTACAACATACCTGCAAGAAGAAATTTCTTAAAATCAGATACTATAGAAACCCGTCATATAATTGATGAATTTCAACGAGTTTCATTAGCGCACCCAAATATTTCATTTTTATTGCATCATAATAATAACGAGGTCTACCATCTTAAAAAGAGCAATCTCCGTCAGAGAATTGTGGCTATTTTTGGTGCTAAAATGAATGAGAAATTAGTGCCAATTGATGAAAAAACGGGCATTGTTTCTATTCAAGGATTTGTGGCAAAACCTGAATTTTCGAAGAGAAAACGTGGCGAACAATTCTTTTTTGTAAATGATCGTTTTATAAAAAGCTCATATCTAAATCATTCCGTAGTAAATGCGTTTGATGGTTTGTTAGAACATGGGTCGCATCCCTCCTATTTTTTGTATTTAACTGTACCTGCAAATACCATAGATATTAACATTCACCCTACAAAAACAGAAATAAAATTCGATAACGAAAAAGACTTATACGCCATGTTACGTGCTACTGTAAAACACAGTTTGGGGCAATATAACGTTGCGCCAGTGTTAGATTTTAATAGAGATGCCAATTTAGACACTCCTTACAGTTTTAAATCGAATTCAAAAGCTGCATCGGTTCCAAAAATATCTGTAGACCCAAACTTTAATCCGTTTAAAGAAGACGAAGAAAGTGGATTTAAATCGTCTTTTAGACCACAAAAACAAACTGAAAGTTGGGAATCTTTATATACTTCTACAGCAACAATAGCTCAGCAACAAGAAAGTTTGTTTGAACATCAACAAGATGAAAAAACACAAAAAACCTTTCAAATTCAGCGTAAATATGTGCTAAGTTCTATAAAATCTGGAGTTGTTTTAATACATCAATCTTTAGCGCATCAGCGTGTTTTGTACGAACAATTTCTGGAAAGTATTACCGTTAAAGAAGCCAACAGTCAGCAATTATTATTTCCTGTAAAAATAGCATTTTCATCTGCAGAAATAGAAATGATTTACACCATTAAAACCGAATTAGAAAATGCTGGTTTTTCTTTTGATGAATTTACAAAAGATAGCGTTACTATAAAAGGAATACCCGTTTCTGTTACAGAAAGTAAGATTACTATAATTTTAGAAGAATTATTAAACGATATAAATTTAGAAGTACCAGATGCAAGTTTTAGTCATTTTGATGTGATGGCAAAGTCATTTGCAAAAACATTATCAATAAAAACAGGTACAAAATTATCTGAAAAAGAGCAAGAAAGCTTAGTAAATAATTTGTTTTCTTGCAAAGAACCTATCGTTTCTCCTTTTGGAAAAGCTATTTTTAAGACCCTAACATTACACGAAATTGATAATTTATTTAACCAATAAAAATGAGTAGAATAACTGATACTGTTAAGCATTTAATTATTATAAATGTTATATTTTTTGTAGCTACCCAAGCATTTGGTAATAATTTATTTGATAGTTTGGCGCTTTGGTTTCCTAAAAACCATAACTTTAAAGTTTGGCAAATATTTACGCATATGTTTATGCATCATCAAACTTTTTATCTTCATTTAATTATGAATATGTTTGGCTTGTGGATGTTTGGAACACCATTAGAACAAATTTGGGGAAAGAAGAAATTTCTATTTTTCTATTTTTCTGCAGGTTTAGGCGCTGTTTTAATTCCTTGGACGATCGACTTTTATCAATTTAATTCAATAATAGATCAATTGGTAGTTAATGGTTTTAATAAAGCAGATATTTTATCATTATTAAATGAAGGAAAATATAATACTGGATGGCAATCAGCATTAAGCTCAGAAAATTTTGAAAAATTAAATACTGTTTTTTTTACAAGAGGTGTTGGAGCATCTGGGGCTTTAATGGGATTATTAGCCGCGTTTGGAATTAATTTTCCGAATTCTAAAATGGCTTTAATTTTTTTACCAATTCCAATAGCTGCAAAATATTTTATTCCTGTACTTTTAGGTTATGAAATGTTATCTGGAATTTTCGAATGGTCTTCAGTTTTTGGTGTTAATATAGCGCATTTCGCGCATGTTGGTGGTGCTATAGTTGGTGGTATAATTGCTTGGTTTTGGAAAAAAAATCAATTTAAAAAATAGTAATGAGTTTAATAAATGAAATAAAACTGCGTTATAAAGGGGGTAATATAGTAGAGAAAATAATCTATATAAATCTTGCTGTTTTTGTGTTAACAATTCTGTCTAGTCTTTTTAAAGGTCCTGGAGAAATTAATTTGTTATTCGAGTGGTTTTCTTTAGACGATACTTTTGCTTCTCTATTTTTAAAACCCTGGACAATTATTAGTTATGGGTTTTTACACGATGGGTTTTTACATGTATTATTTAATCTAATAACATTATACTTTATTGGTAATTTATTTTTAGAATATTTTTCTCAAAAACAGTTACTTACTTTTTATATATTAGGTAGTTTTTTTGGTGGAATTTTGTATTTGTTAAGTCAAAATTATTTTCCTTTGTTCGAAGAGAAATCCTCTTTATTAGTGGGTGCTTCTGCAGGAATTTCTGCAATATTTATAGGGATTGCAACATACATACCAAATTATCAATTAAAAATACGTTTTATAGGTTTTGTTAAACTTTGGCATTTGGCGGCAGTATATATTATTTTTGACATTTTGGGTTTGGTTGGTGGAAATGCTGGTGGTAATTTTGCACATTTGGGTGGAAGTTTATTTGGTTTTTTATATGTAAATCAGGCAAGTAATAAAGAAATTTTAATATTTAATAAAATTTTGTCATTTTTTAAATTTAAAAAGAAACCTTTAAAAACTGTTTATAAATCAAAAAAAACAACTCCTAAATCTACCACAAACACTTCTTTAAATCAGAAAGAAATAGATAAAATTTTAGATAAAATTAGCAAATCTGGTTATGATACTTTGACTAAAGAAGAAAAAGAATTTTTATTTAAACAAGGAAAATAAAATATGAAAAATTTATCTTTTCTTGACAAGTTTATCTATCTAATAAACTCATTTTTAGCTACGTTATTATTACTCTCTTATTTCCTGCCCTATATATCTCCTAAAACAGTGCCTGTTTTTGCTGTTTTGGCAATTTTTGTTCCTTTTTTAATTATACTTAACATTACTTTTACTATTTATTGGGTTGTTAAATTAAAAAAGCAGTTTTTCTTATCAACAATAATATTAATAATTGGTTTTTTTATTTCATTGCCATTATTTAAATTTAGTGGTAACACTTCTTCTCTAAACAATGATTTAAAAGTAATGAGTTACAACGTTAAATCATTTGATTTATTTAATAATAATAAACAGAAAATAAATGGTAATGATTTTATTATTAGTAAAAACCCAGACGTTCTAATTATTCAAGAGTATTATAAAACCAAAAAAATAAAATTTACTTTTCCATATCAATTCATCAAAACAAAACCTAGTAATACTAATATTGGTATGGCAATTTATTCGAAGTTTAAAATTATAAATTCTGGTTCTTTAGACTTTAAAGACACTTCTAATAATATTATTTTTGTTGATATTCTAAAAGAAAAAGATACCATTAGAATTTATAACATTCATTTACAATCTTTACGAATAAAGCCCAATGAAGAAAATTTTGGAGAAAAAGATTCTAAAAAATTATTGCAGAGATTAAATAAAGTATTTAAAAGTCAGGCCACACAAACCGAACAATTTTTAGCGCATGAAAAGCAATGGATAGGAAAAAAAATAATTTGTGGCGATTTTAATAACACAGCATATTCTTGGGTTTACAAGCAAATTTCTAAAGATAAAAAAGACGCTTTTATTGAAGCAGGAAAAGGTTTTAATAAGACTTATGATTACTGGTTTCCTATGCGTATAGATTTTATTCTAACTGATAAAACCGCAATTATTAATCAATTTACATCATTCCAAGAAAAATACTCAGATCACTTCCCTATTCAGGCAAGAATTAACTGGTAAAATTCTTTCTATTATTATTTTAAATTTTTATTTATGAAACATTTTGATGTAGCAATTATAGGTAGTGGTCCGTCTGGCGCATCAACTGCTTTTTATTTAGGGCAACAAGGTATTTCTACAGTTATTATAGAAAAAGAAACGTTACCAAGATATAAAACTTGTGGTGGTGGATTTGTAAACCGAGGTAGAAAAAACATGCCTTTTGCAATTACTCAAGTAATAGAACAAGAATTTTTTACCATAGATAGTTATTTTAATGACGCTAAAATTCATTACAAATCATCTAAAAAAACACCTATAATAACCATGATTATGCGTGATGCTTTTGATAATTTAATTGTTGAAAAAGCAAAAGAGTTTGGAGTAACTTTGTTAGAAAACCACACGTTAAAAAATATTAATTTTCTTGATAAAAAGGCAATTCTTAAAACTTCTGAACAAGACATTTCTGCAAATTTTGTAATTGCTGCAGATGGTGTTTTAAGCCCGACTGCAAAAATGGCTGGCTGGAAAGAAGAAACCCGAAAATTAATTCCTGCTTTAGAATATGAAGTTGAAGTTTCTAAAGAAGATTTTAAAAGACTTTCTAAAAAAGTACGTTTTGATATTGATGCTGTTCCTTATGGCTATGCTTGGTGTTTTCCAAAGAAAAATCACTTATCTTTAGGTGTTTTAACCACAAAAAAAGGAAAAATAAATCTAAAAAAATATTATAAAGAATATCTTAGAACGCTTGGTATAAAAGAAATAGTAAAAGAAGAAGCTCACGGATTTCAGATTCCGATTGCGCCAAGAAAAGACGGATTTGTAAAAAATAATGTATTCTTAATTGGAGATGCTGCAGGTTTTGCAGAACCGATAACTGCCGAAGGAATTTCGAATGCAATTTTAAGCGGAAAATATGTTGCCGAAGCAATTATAGAAAGTAAATTAAATAAAGATTTGGCTGAAAAAATCTATATTGATAAGTTAAATAATACGCTGCTGCCAGAATTAAAATCGGGTGTAATTTTATCAAAATTCTTTTACCATAATAACCCAGTTAGAAATTATATATTAAAAAAATACGGACAACATTTTAGTGATTTAATGGTCTCTATTTTACA